>NZ_CEEDBP010000002.1:0-276204 GCF_979252845.1 Belnapia sp. AC561 | reverse complement strand
AGATAGGCATCCTGGCTGATCTTGAGGACCAGCGTGTCGCTGCCGCTGCCGACGGTCTTGATCACCGGCGTCGTGTCGATGACGGGCACGGGGGTGACGACAGGCGGCGGGGCGACGGGGGGCTGCGGTGTGCCGCCGGTGCCGGTCCACTGCGACATCACCACGTTGTCGATATGCGTCGTCACGACGCCCGGGGTCGTGCTGTTCGGCCCACCACCTAGCCAGTTCTCACCGGCTGCGGCGACATAGCCCATTGCTCCGAAGCCCATGGCGGTATCGGGAATGACCGACTTGTCCGTCCATTCCGCAACGACCACGCCATCGATCTTGATGATCAGGTCATTCGGCAGCCAGGTCATGGAATAATGATGGGTCTTGCTCGGGTCGATGCTGCTGAAGATCGAGCTGTACTGGTGATTCCCGCTGCTGTCGGCCCAATGCACGCTGTGCATCGCCTCGCCCTTCGGCGCTTCCAGGATATCGATCTCGCCGTCCTGCGGCCAGATGTCGGACATCGGCCACATCAGGATGGCGGCCTGGGTTCCCTGTGCCTGCTCGACCCGGGCATCGAACTCCACGGTGCCATAGGTGATCGTGAGGCCTGCCTTGAGGCTGGAGAAACCACCCGCGGTCCAGGACCCATCCGAGTGCCTGGTATCGGTCACCTGCATTTCGCCGTTACGAACGTTGACGTCGTTGGAACTCCAGGTGAAGGCGCCGTTCCAATAAGAGCCGCCGTTGTAGGCAGAACCCCAGTTGGACGTTTGGTACCCGTTGCTGAAGTCGTCAGACAGCACGACTTTATAGGTATTGCCGTTCGCGTCCGTGGTGGTCGATCCGATCGAGGCAACCATGGGTGAATACTCCACATCACCGTGAGGCACGCGTTTGTGATCGCGCTGTGCGTGGAGGAGATATGTCGTATGCAACCTACGATAGCAATCACGGAATCGTGTTTCCGGATTTCACATATGATGTACGGATTCTTAACGGCATGAGCCGTGCTATTTAAATATTTGAAAATGCTGTGTTTTCAGGTTTGCAGCGAGCTGAGGCTGTCGCCGAGAGCCAATATGCTCAACAAAATGGGCCCGCTGCGCGGCACACAGCGGACTGATCCATCACCCTTTGGTTGATAAAGGCGAAAGCGCTGGCTCCTAGCCGGCACGCTTTGCGGTGATGGCATCCTGCAGCGCCCGCAATGCCTGAGGCACGCCTTCCCCGGTCACGCCCGACAGCAGCAGCACCGGGCGGCCCACCGCCCGCTCCAGCGCGCGCAGCCGGCTGGTCCGGCCCTGGGGAGTCATGGCGTCCAGCTTGTTCAGCGCCACCAACTCGGGCTTCTCGTCTAGGCCATGGCCATAACCGGCCAATTCCGCACGTACCGTGCGCCAGGCACCCACAGGGTCCGGTTGGCTGCCATCGACCAGATGCAGCAGCACCGCGCAGCGTTCGACATGGCCCAGGAAGCGATCACCCAATCCGGCCCCCTCATGGGCGCCCTCGATCAAGCCCGGGATATCGGCAAGGACGAATTCCTCGGTCGCATTCAACCGCACCACGCCGAGCTGCGGATGCAACGTGGTGAAGGGATAATCGGCAATCTTCGGCCGGGCCGCGCTGACTGCCGCCAGGAACGTGGATTTCCCCGCGTTCGGCAGCCCGACCAGCCCCGCATCGGCGATCAGCTTCAGCCGCAGCCAGAGCCAGAGCTCCTTGCCCGGCCAGCCCTTATCCGCCCGGCGCGGCGCACGGTTGGTGCTGGTCTTGAAATGCGCATTCCCATGGCCGCCGTCGCCACCCTCGGCGATCACCACACGGGCGCCCGGCGAGTCCAGATCGGCCAGCAGGGTTTCCTTGTCCTCGGCGAGGATCTGGGTCCCGACAGGCACCTTCAGCACCACGTCGTCGCTGCCGGCGCCGCTGCGATCCTGCCCCGCGCCGTTGCCGCCCTTGCGCGCCTTGAAGTGCTGGGCATAGCGATAGTCGATCAGCGTGTTCAGGCCTTCGACGGCCTCGACCACGATGCTGCCGCCGCGGCCGCCATTGCCGCCGTCAGGGCCACCGAACTCCATGAATTTCTCGCGCCGGAAGGCAATGACGCCATCGCCACCGTCGCCGGCTTTCACCCAGACCTTGGCTTCATCGAGAAATTTCATCGGGTGTCGGACCCTAAAAACAAGAACGGGGGCCGCAAGGCCCCCCTTCGGATACAAAAACGGGGGCCTGAGGCCCCCGCTGGATCACCCTCAGGGGTGAGGGTTATTCGGCTGCGAGGGCAACCGGCAGCACGGAGACATGGACCCGGCCCTCGGCCTTGCGGTCGAACTTCACCGTGCCATCGACCATCGCATGCAGCGAATGGGTGCGGCCGACGCTGACATTCGTACCGGCCTTCATCTTCGTGCCGCGCTGGGTCACGATGATATTGCCGGCGCGCACGACCTGCCCGCCATACAGCTTGACGCCAAGTCGCTTGCCGGCGCTGTCGCGCCCGTTGCGGGAGGAACCGCCCGCCTTCTTATGTGCCATGCTAAGTGCTCCCTCTCGCTCAGGCCGCGGCGATGTCGCCGATGCGCAGGACCGTCAGGTCCTGGCGGTGGCCACCCTTGCGGCGGCTGTTCTGCCGGCGGCGCTTCTTGAAGATGATGACCTTCTCGCCGCGTGCCTGCTTCACCACCGTCGCGGTGACGCTGGCGCCGGGGATGGTCGGCGCGCCGAGGGTCAGGCCGCTCTCGCCGCCCATGGCCAGCACGTCGTGGAAGGTGATGGTGGCGCCGGGCTCGGCTTCCAGCTTCTCAACCGTCAGGACGGCGTTCGGCGTCACCCGGTACTGCTTTCCGCCGGTGCGGATCACTGCGAAGGTCATCGTGCGGTCCCAACTGGTCGCGCCAGGTTTGTCTGCCGGGGTCGGCGCGGCCCCGGGCGAGGTGTTCGATATGAATGTCGGCCAAGCATGGCCGCCGTCGGCGCAAGCTGCACCCCCGGGAGGCGAGGCGTATAGCCGCGACTCACCGCCGCCGTCAACGTCACGCTCAAGACTTTCGGGTTTGGAACAGCAAGGCGAGGCCTGCCAGGGTCACCGCCCCGCCTGCCAGGTCGGTCCAGCCCAGCGTTTCGCGCAACAGCGCCCAGCCGAAGATGGCCGCCAGCGGTGGCGCCAGAAGCTGCAACGCCGCCGCGGTCGCCGGCGGCAACCGCTTCAGCATGGTGAAATACAGCGCATAGCCGCCAATCCCGACCACCACCACGCCATAGGCAAGGGACAGCACCGCGACCAGGCTCGGCGGCCCAGGCAGCCGGTGCTCCACCAGGCTGGCAAGCAGGATGAGCGTCAATGCCGCCACCGTGGCCTGCATGGCATTGGCGGTCCAGGCATCCACCCGGCCACGGGCCGGGGCGAAGACCAGGATGCCGGCCGCCTGGGAGAGCGCCCCACCCAGCGCCAGCAGGACGCCCCAGATCTCGAAGCCCACGGCGCCCCGTCCGGCCCCCAGCACCGCCACCCCCAACCATCCCAGCGCGAGCCCGGCCCAGGCCAGCGGCGCCACCCGACGGCCCAGGAAAGCCACTTCCCCCATCGCCACGAACAGGGGTGCGGTCGAGGAGAGCAGCGCCACCAGTCCAGAGGGGAGGGTCAGCGATGCCATCCAGGCGCCGGCGAGATAGCCCGCCGAGCCGAAGACCCCCATCGCTGCCAACCGCCAGCCATCGCCCCGGTCGGGCCATCGCACCCCGCGCCAGAACAGCACCCCCGCAAGGATGGCTCCGACGCAGCTGAAGCGCACCGCCAATGCCCAAACCGGCGGCCATTCCGGTACCAATCCCTTGATCGCGGTGAAGGCAGAGGCCCAGATCGCCACGAACAGCAACCCCAGGCCGAACCCCGCCATGCCGGGATTATCCGGCTGGAACGCCCCGGCGGGCCAAGGCCGCCTCCAGCGTATTCTCCAGCAGGCAGGCGATGGTCATGGGCCCGACCCCGCCCGGCACGGGCGTGATGGCGGCGGCGCGGGGCAATGCCTCGGCGAAGGCGACGTCGCCCACCAGCCTGCCCTCGGCATTGCGGTTGATGCCGACATCGATGACGGTCGCCCCTTCGGCGATCCAGTCGCCGCGGACCAGCTCAGCGCGGCCCACGGCGGCGACCAGGATCTCCGCCCGGCGGCACTCGGCCGCCAGGTCCCGTGTCCGCGAATGCACCACGGTCACCGTGCAATCGGCCGCAAGCAGCAATTGCAGCATCGGCCGGCCGACGATCTGGCTCCGCCCCAGAACCACGGCCCGGGCGCCGGACAGCGGCGTTCCCGCGGCCTGCAACAGATGCATCACCCCCTTCGGGGTGCAGGGCACCAGCCCGGGCTGCTGGGTTGCCAGCCGTCCTGCGTTGACCGGATGGAAGCCGTCCACGTCCTTGCCCGGATCGATCGCGGCGATGACCATGTCCGGGCGGATCTGCGGCGGCAGCGGCAGCTGCACCAGGATGCCATCCACGGTCGGGTTGATGTTCAGGTCCGCGATCAGCATCAGCAGGTCGGATTCGCGCGTCTCGACCGGCAGATGGATCGTGGCGCTGTCGAAGCCGGCCGCGGCGGCGGCGCGATCCTTGTTGCGGACATAGACTCCGCTGGCCGGATCATCCCCGACCCGTACCACGCGGAGGCCGGGGCGGAACGACAGGTCGGCGATGCGGCTGGCAAGGCGGCCGCGCAGCGCTTCCGCCACGGCCTTGCCATCGATGATGCGGGCGCTCATGCCAAATCCTTCAGCTTCGGGGCCAGCAGATCCGGATCCCCGGTCACCTGCAGCAGCTTTTCCCGCGATCCGGCCCCCTGGAGCACGGTGACGGCGGAACCGGCGACGCCAAGTGCCTCGGCCAGTGTGGCACAGATGGCGCGATTGGCCCGGCCATCCTCGGCCGCCTCGGTCACCGCCAGCCGGAGCCTGGGCCCATCAAGCCCGGGAGCGGTGCCGCCGAGACCCGGGCGCCGCGCCCTCGGCTGCGCCTTGACCCGAACGGTGACCCCACCCCGGATCGCCCGCCACCAGCCTTCGCTCAAAAATACAGGCCGTTCAGCAGCAATGCATTGCGTGTCGCATTCAGCAGCATCTGGCAGGCGGTGATGAGCAGCAGCACGACCAGGGGCGCAAGGTCCACCGGTCCGAAGCTTGGCAGTACCCGCCGGATCCGGCCGAACAGCGGCTCCGTTACCCGATAGAGGAAATCCGCCACCGTCCAGACGATCCGGTTGCGGGTATCGAGCACGTTGAAGCTGATCAGCAGTTGGACGATCACCGCCAGCAGCACCGCCCACCAGAGCAGGTCCAGCACCGCGCCGGCCAGGAAGAAGACCACATCCAGAAACATGCCTTTGACCTTGCCTGGCGGAACCGCTCCCGCTCGGAGCGCGGCCGCAACCTAGTGACGGCCCGGCCGCACGACAAGCAGGCTCGCCACCCCGCTTGACTTCCCGACGCGGCGAAGGCATCTAGCGCGCCCTGCGGGCCCCCAAGCCCGCGCGGTTGGCCAAGTGCCCGCCAGGAGGGGCTGTAGCTCAGTTGGGAGAGCGCGTCGTTCGCAATGACGAGGTCAGCGGTTCGATCCCGCTCAGCTCCACCACCTTTCCCCACAGCGTTGACAGCAGGCCGCCACTGCCTGCACCTGGGCACCGAACCCTCCCCCCGAGGTCCCCTCAGACTGTGACCGTTCTCCCCGGGTATCCCGCCGATTTCGCCCTTCTTCGCACCGAACGCCTCACCCTTCGCCCCCTCCGGGCCGAGGATGCGACGGCGCTGCATCGCCTGATCAACGACTGGGAAGTGGCCAAGACCCTGGCGAGGGTGCCTTTTCCTTATAAGCGGTCGCTGGCGGATGAATGGATTCTCTCGACCTGGGCGCAGATCGCCGCCGGAGAGGCTTGGCACCTGGCCGTCATCGGTGAGGAGCCTGGTCCCGATGGTCCGGTCGAAACGCTGGTCGGCTGCGTCGCCCTGACCCTGGATACGGATCGTCAGCAGGCCGAATTGGGATATTGGGTCGGACGCAAATACTGGGGCCATGGCGTGGCATCCGAGGCCGCCGGAAGGCTCTGTCGCTGGGCATTGGCCAATCTCGAGATCACCGGCATCCATGCCAGCGCCTTGCGGGACAATGCGCGTTCGGCCGCAGTACTGCGGCGGCTCGGCTTCCGTCCCGCCGGCGAATCGATGCAGACCTTCCTGTCGCGGGGCGGGCCGATGCCGGTGCAACTCTTCCGCGGCGGAAGGGAGGAACTCAGCGGCGATGCCGGCCCCATGGCGCAGGCCACGGAGCCGGTTGATGGCCTGCCCATCATGCTGGTCGCCGCCGTCGCCCTGGTCGATACCGATGGCCGCGTCCTGCTGGCCCGCCGGCCGGAGGGCAAGCCCTTGGCCGGGCTATGGGAATTTCCCGGCGGCAAGGTGAAGGCCGGGGAGACGCCGGAAGTCGCCCTCATCCGGGAACTGAAGGAGGAGCTGGACATCGATGTCAGCGCGAGCTGCCTCGCTCCCTTCACCTTCGCCTCCCATACCTATGAGAAGTTCCACCTGATGATGCCCCTGTATATCTGCCGCAAATGGGGCGGGACGCTTCGGGCAGTGGAGGCGCAGACCCTGGCCTGGGTTCGTCCGAAGCAATTCGGCGGTTATGCCATGCCCCCGGCGGACAAGCCGCTGGTCGCCATGCTCCAGGACTTCCTGTAGCGCCCTGGCAGTCCTGATGCCGCGGTCCGCGGCGACGGTTCCTGACGCGGTCGCAAGCCGTGACGCGGTTACGTCACGGCTGGACGGACGAGGCCGGATCAAAGGCCGGCACGTCCCAGTCCTCGGACCTAGGCCAGAAGCTGCATCAGCTCCGCCACATCCGGCGCCTCCTCCAGCGCCCAGGCCGCCGCGATCTGCGCCGTGGCGCGGTCGTCGAAGCCGCCGATCGCCGCATTGTCGCGGAACTTGGCTTCCAACTCGGCATCGGTCAGCGGCTGGCCGGCGCTGCCGCGCGGGTCCGTCACCAGCGCCTCCGCCTCCTGCCCGTCGAGCAGGATCACCCGCACCCGCGCAGCGCCACGCGGCAGGCTGACATCTTCCACCGCCACCACCCGGGCGCGGAAGGCGGCCAGTGCCGGGTCCTGCGCCGCGGCCTCCTCGAAATCCACCACCCCGGCCCGTCCACGGACGAAGCCGAGCGCGGCGCTATGGTGGATGCTGACCCGCGCATCCCGTGCCGTCCGCACCACGCGGTCGCCGCGTGCCAGCAGCAGCGCGTCGCCCGAGACGATGACCTGGGCAATGGCCTCCGGTTCCACCCCCAGTTCCAGGCGAAGCTGCAGGCAGGCATCGATCACGGCATGGAAGACGATGCCGGCCGGATAGGGCTTGTAGGTATTGGCCCCGATCTCCCAGCGCTGCCCCAATTCACCGGTGATGGCGGTCACATCCGCCACGTCGCCGGTCGCCCTTGCCCAGCCTAGCGGCCCCTCGAGCGCCAGCGGCGCCGCCTGATAGCCCTGCTCGGCAAACAGCGCCGCCAGCATCCCCAGCCGGGCGGCATTGCCGACGCCGACGTTCTTGGCCGCGGTCGGCAGGTTCTCGACGATGCCCGCCGCCTGGCTCGCGGCGATGCCGATCGCGTGGCCCGTTTGCGCCGCATCCAGCCCGAGCAGCTTGGCGCAGCCCGCCGCCGCGCCGAAGGCCCCGCAGGTCGAGGTGATGTGCCAGCCCCGCGCGTAATGTCCCGGCGAGACGGCATTGCCGATCCGGCATTCCACCTCGCCGCCGAGCAGGAAGGCGTGCAGCACCGCCGCACCCGGCAGCCCCCGCTGTTCCGCGAGCGCGAGGACCGCCGGCACCACCGGCGCCGCCGGATGGATCACCGTGTTCAGGTGGGTATCGTCGTAGTCCAGCAGGTTGGAAGCGATGGCATTGACGAAGGCCGCGCTCATCGGGTCCAGCTTCACGCCCTGGCCGACCACCGTCGCCACCGGCGCCCCGGCGAAGCCCTGCACAACCCGCAGCGCCGTGGTCACCGCCGGGTCCCGCGCCACGCCCAGCGCGCAGCCGAGGTGGTTGAGGATGGAGCGCTTGGCCTCATGCCGCAGTGCCGGCGGGATATCGGCCCATGCCGAGCCGGTGACGAACTGCCCCAGAATGGCGGCGGCACCCTTGGCCTCGTCGCGCATCGACTATCCTCCCGATCGGCTGCTTCCTCGATATCCCTGGCCTCCTGCCCGGACAAGCGGCGCTGCGCTATCCTGGGCGCCAAGGCAGGGGAACTCGGGATGACGCAGGGATTGCAAGGGCGGGTCGCGCTCATCACCGGCTCCACCGGCGGCATCGGCCTGGCGGTGGCCGAGGCTCTTGCCGCTGGTGGCGCCGAGATCATCCTGCATGGCCTGGCAACACCGGAGGAAGCCGCGCCGGTGGTGGCCGGGCTTGCTGCGCGCTACGGCGTGCCGGTACGCTTCCATCAGGCTGAATTGGCCCAGCCCGCCGCCATCGCCACCATGGTCGCCGCGGCCGGCGACATCGATATCCTAGTGAACAATGCCGCCGCCCGGCATTTCGCCCCGGTCGAGGCAATGCCGCCCGAGGCCTGGGACGAGGATATCGCGGTCAACCTTTCCGCCGCCTTTCACCTTGTCCGCCTGACCCTGCCAGGGATGCGCCGGCGCGGCTGGGGCCGCATCGTCAACATGGCCTCGATCTATGGGCTGATCGGCGCGAAGGACCGAATCGGCTACGTCACCACGAAAACCGCGCTGATCGGCCTGACCCGCGCCGTGGCGCTGGAGACCGCCGAGAGCGGCATCACCTGCAACGCGCTCTGTCCCGGCTCCACCCTCACGCCCAATATCGATGGCCGCATCCGCGCCGCCATGGCCACCGAGGGCACCGACCGCCCCGCGGCCGAGGCCCGGTTCCTCGCCGGCAAGCAGCCGACCGGCCGCTTTGTCGAGGCGGAGGCAATTGCTGCCATGGTGGCCATGCTCTGCGGCCCAGCCGGGCGGGACATCACCGGGGCGGTGCTGCCGATGGACGGCGGCTGGTCGGCCGCCTAGCCGCGTCTTCAGCCCCCTGGCACGCCCTGGGCCTCGACATACAGGGCATAGACCGACTGGCTCGCGGTCATGAACAGCCGGTTCCGCTTGCGCCCGCCGAAGGCGAGGTTGGCGCAGCGCTCCGGCAGCAGGATGCGGCCGATCAATGTGCCATCGGGGGCGAAGACCGCGACGCCGTCCTGCCCCGGCCCGCCGGTGAAGCCGCACCAGACATTGCCCTCGGTATCGCAGCGGATGCCATCGGCCCAGCCCGGCGAGGCATCGAAGAACAGCCGGCCATTCGCCGGCATCCCATCCACCATGTCGTAGACCCAGGTGGTCTTCGGCGCGGCCGGGGTATCGACCACATAAAGCCGGCTTTCGTCGGGGGAGAAGCACAACCCGTTCGGGCGTGCCATGTCGCCGACCGCGATGGTCAGCGCCCGCGTCTCCGGGTCCAGCCGGTAGACCCGGTAGGGCATCTCCTGCGGCGCCTTGTCGCCGAGGTAATTGCCGCGGATGCCGGCGCCGTTGTCGCTGAACCAGATGGATCCGTCCGACTTCACCACCACGTCGTTCGGCCCGGTCAGCCGGGTGCCCTCGAAGTGGCTGGCCAGCACGGTGAGGGTGCCGTCCAGCTCGGTCCGGGTCAGCGTGCGGCTGCCCAGCTCGCAGCTGATGAGGCGGCCCTGGCGGTCCCGGGTATTGCCGTCGATATTGCCGCAGGGGCTGCGCAGGGTCACCGTCTGGCCGGTGATCTCGTCCCAGCGCAGCAGCGCGTCGTTCGGGATATCGGCAAACAGCAACTGCCGCGTGTCGCCGTAGTAGGAGGGGCCCTCGGTGAAGCGGAAGCCGGTGGCGACGCGCTCGATCGCCGCATGGCCGAGGATGATCTTCTCGAAGCGTGGGTCGAGGGCGATCACGTCCGGGTCCGGGTAGCGGATCGGCCCCGCCTGTTCCCAGCGCGAGGCGCCTGCCATCCCGGAATTGCCTTGGCTCATCGTCGTTCCTCCCATCGCCTTGCCGACGATTGGACACCGATGCGCCACCGGCTGCAAACCCGGCCGGGCAGGGGCCCTTAGCTGAAGACCCGCAATTCGGGGATGGCCGTGGCGAAGCGGCCGCCCCAGGCGCGGATCACCGCCATCTCGGCCATCACCTCGGCGGTCAGGTTCCAGGGCAGGATCAGCACCACATCGGGCCGCATCGCCAGCAGTGCCTCAGGTGAGACCACCGGGATGCGGCTGCCCGGCAGCAGGCTGCCCTGCTTGGCCGGGCTGCGGTCCGCCACGACGCGGACCAGCTCCGGCCCGATGCCACAGTAATTCAGGAAGGTATTGCCCTTGGCGGCGGCGCCATAGCCGGCGACGACGCGCCCGGCCCGGCGTTCGCCGATGAGGAATTCCAGCGCGTCGCATTTGATGCGGACCACCGTCTCGGCGAAGCCGGCATAGCCGGTCGCCTCGAACAGCCCCGCCGCCCGCTCCCCCTCGATGACGCGCCCGGCCGCTGCCATCCCTTCGTGTGCCGCATCCTCGTGGCAGGCGAAGACCCGCAGCGAGCCGCCATGGGTCGGCAGTTCCTCGACGTCGAAGACCCGGAGCCCATGCCCCTGCAGCAGCCCCGCCACCACGCCGAGCGACAGGTAGGAGAAATGCTCATGGTAGATCGTGTCGAACTGGCTCTCTGCCAGCAGCCGCAGCAGATGCGGGAATTCGAAGGTGACGACGCCTTCCGGCGCCAGCAGGCTGGCGAAGCCGGCCAGGAAATCATGCAGGTCCGGCACATGCGCGAGCACGTTGTTGGCAACCATGAGATCGGCCGGCCCGCCTTCGGCCAGCAGCCGCGCCGCCGTGGCCTGCCCGAAGAAGGCGACCTCGGTCGGCACGCCCCGGCCGCGCGCCACTGCGGCCACATTCGCCGCCGGTTCCACCCCCAGCACCGGGATGCCGGCCCGGACAAAATATTGCAGCAGGTAGCCGTCGTTGCTGGCGACCTCCACCACGCGGGAGGCTGGGCCAAGCCCGAAGCGCCGGGTCATCGCCGCGGCATAGGCCTCTACATGGGCCAGCCAGGTCGAGGAGACGGAGGAGAAATAGGCATAGTCGGAGAAGATCGCCGCCGGCGCCTCGAAGGCCTCGAGCTGCACCAGATAGCAGTGGCCGCAGACCAGCGCATGCAGCGGATGGAAGACCTCGCCCTGCCGCATCCGCGCCGGGGGCACATAGGAATTGGACAGCGGCGAGAGGCCGAGATCGACCAGCGTCCGGCCCAGCGGTGCGCCGCAGCCGCGGCAGGGGGGAGGGGTCATCGCGCTGCAAGCTCCGCATAGGCGTCGATCTGCGCCAGGGCCAGGGTCCGTGCCGCTTCGCCCTTGGCCTGCCCCGCGTACCAGCCGATGGTCCAGCCGATCGCCTGATGGATATCGAGGCGCGGCCGCCAGCCCAGCCGGGCCCTTGCCTTGGCGGCATCGACCTGCAGCAGCATCGCCTCATGCGGCCCGCCGCCGCTGCCCGGGTGCAGTGTCATGCCGGGGCCCCAGGCCGCGGCCGCGGCGGCGGCGACTTCGCCGACCGGCAGGGCATCCGCCGCGGCCGGGCCGAAATTCCAGGCCTCGGCGAAACCGTGCCCAGCCTCGCCCGCTAGGCATTCGGCCAGTCGGAGATAGCCGGCCAGCGGTTCCAGCACATGCTGCCAGGGACGGGTCGCGCCGGGGTTCCGCAATTCCACCGGCTGCCCGGCGAGCGCGGCCCGCACCAGATCCGGCAGCAACCGGTCCGCCGCCCAGTCGCCGCCGCCGATCACGTTGCCGGCCCGGGCCGTGGCGATGGCGGCCGCCCCCGGCGCCGCGAAGAAGGATTGCCGCCAGGCTGCCGCCACCATCTCGGTCGCGGCTTTGGAAGCGCTGTAGGGGTCGTGCCCGCCCAGCGCCTCTTCCTCCCGGTAGGGCCAGACCCATTCGCGGTTCAGATAGGCCTTGTCGCTGGTCACCACGACGACCGCCCGCAGCCCGGGCACCGGTCGCAGCGCTTCCAGCAGATGCACGGTGCCCATGACATTGGTGGCGAAGGTTTCGACCGGCTCGGCATAGGACCGGCGCACCAGGGGCTGGGCGGCGAGGTGGAAGACCACCTCCGGTGCCGCCGCGGCGACGCAGCGCGTAACGGCCGCCGCATCCCGCAGGTCCAGCAAATGGGAAACCGCATCGGCCTCGGTGACGGCCTTGGCAAACAGGCTCGGCGTGGTGTCCGGCGGCAGGGCCAGCCCCTGGACCCGCGCCCCCAGCCGGGCCAGCCAGAGGGTCAGCCAGGCGCCCTTGAAGCCGGTATGGCCGGTGACCAGCACCCGCCGTCCAGCCCAGAAGCCGGGGGTCACCACAGCTTCCACGGCGCCTGTCCGCTGGCCCAGAGCGCCTCCAGCTGCCGCCGGTCCCGCAGCGTATCCATCGGCTGCCAGAAGCCGCCGTGCCGATAGGCCGTCAGCTGACCCTCCGCCGCCAGCCGTTCCATCGGCTCGCGCTCCCAGGTGGTCGCGTCACCCTCGATCAGCTCCAGCACCTTGGGCGAGAGCACGAAAAAGCCGCCATTGATCGCCGACCCATCACCCGCCGGCTTTTCCCGGAAGGCGGTCACCCGCGCATCGTCCAACTCGAGCGCGCCGAAGCGGCCGGAGGGCTGCACCGCGGTGACCGTGGCCAGCCGGCCCGCCGCCCGATGCGCCGCCAGCAGCGCCGCCAGGTCGATATCGGCGACGCCATCGCCATAGGTCATGAAGAAGTCCTGGTCCCCCAGGTAGTCCCGCACCCGCTTGAGCCGCCCGCCAGTCATGGTCTGTTCGCCGGTCTCGATCAGCGAGACCCGCCAGTCCTCGGCGCCGGAGCGATGCACCTCGACCGCGCCGGCCGCCAAGTCCACCGTGATATCGGCGACGTGGTGGCGGTAATTGACGAAGTATTCCTTGATCACATAGCCCTTGTAGCCAAGGCAGACGACGAAATCCCGGACCCCGTAATGGCCGAAGATCTTCATGATGTGCCAGAGGATGGGCCGCCCGCCGATCTCGACCATCGGCTTGGGGCGCAGCTCCGTCTCCTCCGCCAGCCGGGTGCCGAGGCCGCCCGCCAGGATCACTGCCTTCATGCCCGCAAGGCGCATGCCGCGAGGCCCCCATCAACCGCCCGCAGCTTTAGGCAGCCCCACCCGGCGCCGCAAGCAACTCCTCCCGCCAGAGCCGAGCAAGGTCGGCATCGAGGTCGCAGGCTTCGGTGAAGCCGACCTCCCGGCGCAGGCGCGCGGTCGCGGCGACCATGCTCGGCACCTCGTCCGGCCGGTCGGGCAGGGCGCCGAGCCGGACCAGCTCCGCCCGCCCGCTCAGCCGGCCGATCCGCCCGACCAGCGCCCCGATCGGCAGTCCTTCTCCCGCCGCCACATTCACCGCGCCCTGAACCTCGCTGGCCGCCAGCGCCGCCAAGGCCCGGCCGGTGAACCAGGTGCTGGCGAAATCCCGCACCGGGCGGCCGGAGGCGCAATCCGCCGGGCGTCCTGCCCGCAGCGCCGCCATCACCGATGGCACCAGCCGTCCCGGCGCTTCCCCCGGCCCGAACAGATGGAACAGCCGAGCCCAGGCGGTGCTGATCCCGGTCCCGGCCAACCGTGTGGCGAAGCTCGCCTTCGCCAGCCCATAAAGCGTTGCGGGGGCGAGCGCCCGCGTTTCTGACCAGGGCGCCGTACCGGCGGGCTCGGTCCCGTATTCGGCACAACTGCCGAGGCCGATGAAGCGCCGCCCGCCCGCCCGCACGAATTCATCGAGCAGCCCGGCCGAGGCTGCCGCCCAGGCCATGTTCTCCGGCGCCATCCAGAATCTGCCATGCGCCACATACCAGGCGGCATGCAGCACCGTATCCGGCGCCACGGCCAGGGCCGCCCTTCGCCCCGCCGCCGTCAGCAGGTCCGCGACATGCCAGGTCACCCCGGGCAGCGGTGCGCCTGCCCGGGACGTGACGGCATGCACCTCGAACCCCAGGGCCCGCAGCGGCTCCAGCACCTGGCGGCCGACGAAGCCACCGGCACCGGTCACCAGAATTCGCCTAGCCGGCACGGTCGGGCCAGGCACGGTCGCGCGCGGAGATCACCTCGGGCTGCGCCGGCCAGTCGATCCCAAAGGCCGGGTCATCCCAGCGCGCGCCCCGTGCCGCAGCCGGTTCATAGGCGGCGTCGATCAGGTACTCGACCAGCGCATCCTCGGTCAGGGTCAGGAAGCCATGGGCGAAGCCGGCCGGGATGAACAGGGCGTTGTGCGCCTCCGGCGCCAGCCGCAGCGCCGTCCAGTGCCGGTAGCTCGGCGAGGCCGGGCGGAGGTCCACCGCCACGTCGAAGACCGCGCCGCGCAGGCAGCGGACCAGCTTCTGCTCCGCGGCCGGCGCCGCCTGCCAATGCAGGCCCCGCAGGGTGTGCCGCTGCCGGTTATCGGAAAGGCTGGCCTGGCTCGGCTGGAAGAGGATACCGGCGGCGGCGAAGCTGTCCCGGCACCAGGTCCGGGCGAAGCTGCCGCGTTCGTCCACCACCGGCTCTCCTACCACCTGCATGACCCCGGGAAGGCTCGTCTCGCTGATCCGCATCGCCCTGCCGCCTCCACGCCGCCGCGGGCGCAGTCTCCCCATTCCCGCCGTCGGAGGCCAGCCGCCTTCCGCCGCACGGGGAGCTGGACTATCACCGCGCCGCTGCCGCCCATGCCGGGACCGCGCGGCGCGGGAATGTCCATGCTCGAACTCAAGGTGACCGGCGAAGCCGGCGCCCATCGATTGGCCCGGCGGGCTCTCCTCGCCACGGCACTGGCCGCGGTGGCGAGCCCGGCGGCCGCGGCGCCGTCCCGGCGCCTCCAACTGGTGCCTGGCCTGGCTCCCATTCCGGTGGTCGCCCGAATCCTGACCTCGGCCGACCAACGCAAGACCTTCGAATTCCGCGCCACCGGCCCCGGCGCGCCGGCTGGCCGCATCACCGCCCCGAGCTGGTATGGCGGCGCCCGTCTCCAGGGCGTGGTGCACATCGCCGGCCGCGATCTCGCCCTGCTGGCCTTCGAGGGCAATACCGGCACCGGGGTCTTCCAGGAGCTCCTGCTCATCGCCGGCGTGGACAATGGCGGAAGCTTTCGCATCCTGGGCATCGAGACCCTGTCGTCCCGCGAGAATGGTGATTGCGCCCTTGCCGAGACCCTGGCGGGCCGCATCCATGCCGCCCCGGGTGGTGGGGCGTTGCGGGTCCACTACCTCGGTGCCGGCACCCGGACCAACGCCTGCCCGGCACGGCCCGGCGGCCGGCGGCCCTGGCGCGAAGACTGGAGCCTTGCCTTGCCCTGGACCGGCGACGGCGTGCTGCCACCAGCCAGCGCCACCGGCCGCATCGGCAGCGTTGCCCGCCGTCTGGACGAAACCCGGGCTCGGACCGCCCGCTGGCTGGCCGAGGCCCCGCGCCAGGCGATCGCCGCCGAGGACATGGATCGGCTGCGCCTTTACGACACCTTTGCATCTACCCCGGCCTGACCGCATCTCTTGTGGAGACTTCCATGCCCATCATCACCCGCCGCGGCCTGACTTCGGGCCTTGCCGCTTGGCTGCTTGCGACCCCCGCCCTGGCGCAATCCTTTCCGGCCCGCCCGGTCACCGTGGTGGTGCCCTTCGCCGCCGGCGGCAGCACCGACGTGCTGACCCGTCTCATGGCGGAGCGGATGGCGGAGGTGCTGGGCAAGCCCGTGCAGGTGGACAACCGCCCTGGCGGCAATACCATCATCGGTGCCGAATATGCCGCCCGCGCGGCTCCGGATGGCCACACCATCCTGATGGCCGCCGGGACGACGCTCACCATCAATCCGGTGATCTACCGGACCCTGCCGTACAAGCTGGAGGATTTCGCTCCGGTCACCCTCTGCTCGACCTTCCCCTTCGCGGTCATCGCCCGGAACGACGGCCCGGCCGATATCGCCGCCATGGTCGCCGCGGCCAAGGCCCGGCCGGGGCAGGTGACCTACGGCACCAATGGCCCGACCACGCTGACCAATGTCGCCATGCTGATGGTGCTGGAGCGGCTGGGGATCACCATGCAGGATGTCACCTACCGGGGCGATGCGGCCCAGTTGAACGATTTCCTGGCCGGGAACCTGGATCTGCTGGTGGTCGCCGGCGGCACCGCCCTGCCGGTGGTCCGCAACGGCCAGGGCCGGATCCTGGGCTGGACCAGCGCCCGCCGGGTCGGTTCCACGCCGGAGGTGCCGACCTTCGCCGAAGGTTCGCCCGGGCTGGTGGCCGAAAGCTGGTTCGGCCTGCTTGCCCCCGCCCGTACGCCGCCCGAGGCCCTGCAGCGCCTGAACGCGGCCGCCATCCATGCCCTGCAGGACGCCCGCATCCGCGAGCGCCTGACCAATGACGGGCAATTCCCGGTGGGGAGCAGCGCCGAGGAATTCGGCGGCTTCCTGCGCAGCGAAGCATCCCGCTGGAAGCCGATCCTCAGCCGCCTGGAAGTGCCGCAGAACTGAGACCGGAAAGGATGGGCCGGGTGGAGCGGACGACGAGGTTCGAACTCGCGACATTCAGATTGGAAATCTGACGCTCTACCAGCTGAGCTACGTCCGCGTACCGGTCCCGTCGGCGTTGACCCGGAACAGTGTTCCTGATAGGGCCAGCCGCGCCGGCCGGCAAGGGTGACGGCTGGCGCGACGTGAATTTGTCCTGGCCTGGCGCCCTGAAACCGGCTTCCGGCCTGGGTTTGAGCAGTTTGCCTAACTTGGCTCCGGCCTCGCCGGACCAGGCCTTGGTGGCGCCGTAAGCGCCGCCGACCGGCAAGGCGGATCCGTCCCCAGGCCCGGCCATCAGGCGGGGACAGACAGGTCCGGCAGCCGGCACGACGAAACGGATCAGACGGGATAGCGGAGCCGGGCAATGGCGAAGGCGAAGTTTGAGCGGAACAAGCCGCACTGCAACATTGGCACGATTGGTCACGTTGATCATGGCAAGACGTCGCTGACCGCGGCGATCACCAAGGTTCTGGCCAAGACCGGTGGTGCGACGTTCACGGCGTACGACCAGATCGACAAGGCGCCGGAGGAGAAGGCGCGCGGGATCACGATCTCGACCGCGCATGTCGAGTACGAGACGCAGAACCGGCACTACGCCCACGTCGACTGCCCCGGCCACGCCGATTATGTGAAGAACATGATCACCGGCGCGGCGCAGATGGACGGCGCGATCCTGGTGGTCTCGGCGGCCGACGGCCCGATGCCGCAGACCCGCGAGCACATCCTGCTGGCGCGTCAGGTCGGCGTGCCGGCGCTGGTGGTCTTCCTGAACAAGATGGACCTGGCCGACCCGGATCTGGTCGAGCTGGTCGAGATGGAAGTCCGCGAGCTGCTCTCGGCCTACAAGTTCCCGGGCGACGACATCCCGATCATCAAGGGCTCGGCGGTGGCCGCCCTCGAGGACAAGACGCCGGAGATCGGCGAGAAGGCGATCCTCGAGCTGATGGCGGCGGTGGATGCCTATATCCCGCAGCCGGCGCGTGCGCTGGACCGGCCCTTCCTGATGCCGGTCGAGGACGTGTTCAGCATCTCGGGCCGCGGCACGGTGGTGACCGGGCGCGTCGAGCGCGGCATCGTCAAGGTGGGCGAGGAAGTCGAGATCGTCGGGCTGAAGACCACGGTGAAGACCGTCGTTACCGGCGTCGAGATGTTCCGCAAGCTGCTGGACAGCGGGCAGGCGGGCGACAACATCGGCGCGCTGCTGCGCGGCGTGAAGCGTGAGGACGTCGAGCGTGGCCAGGTTCTGGCCGCCCCCGGCTCGATCACCCCGCACACCGGCTTCAAGGCCGAGGCCTATATCCTGACGAAGGAAGAAGGTGGCCGGCACACGCCGTTCTTCACCAACTACCGGCCGCAGTTCTACTTCCGGACCACGGACGTCACGGGCATCGTCAAGCTGCCGGAAGGCGTCGAGATGGTGATGCCGGGCGACAACGTGTCGATGGACGTCGAGCTGATCGCGCCGATCGCCATGGACGAGGGCCTGCGCTTCGCCATCCGCGAGGGCGGCCGCACCGTCGGCGCCGGCGTCGTCGCCAGCATCGTGAAGTAGAGGCCTGCGCGGCCCGGTGGTGGCCGGGCCGTTTTTGGCATTTGGCTGCCGGATCGTGCCTTGCACGTCTGGACAGCCTCCGCCGGCTCGGCTATTCCCGCCGTCCTGGCTGCGGGCATAGGGGCGTAGCTCAATTGGCTAGAGTGCCGGTCTCCAAAACCGGAGGTTGTGGGTTCGAGACCCTCCGCCCCTGCCAAGCCCGCTGACTATCCGCCAAGACCGCAGTATTCGGTCGGGTGGTGCCCAGGGCGGGCGCCGCCCGCGCAGCATTCCACCCGAGCCCAGAGGTTCTTCGCGTTGGCCAAGTTCGATCCCGCACTCTATGTCCGGGAAGTGCGGACCGAGGTGGCCAAGGTCACCTGGCCGTCCCGCAAGGAGACCCTGATCACGACCGGGCTGGTACTCGCCATGTCGGCGCTGGCGGCCGTCTTCTTCCTGGTCGTCGATCAGTTGATCGCCTTGGCGATGCGCGGCCTATTCGGAATCGGGTGAGGGAACCGCACAGATATGGCCAAGCGCTGGTACGTGGTCCACGTCTACTCCGGCTTCGAGAAGAAGATCGCGCAGCAGATCAAGGAACAGGCCGCCCAGAAGGGGCTGGCCGACCAATTCGACGAGATCCTGGTCCCCGCCGAGGAAGTGACCGAGGTTCGTCGCGGCCAGAAGGTGAATTCCGAGCGTAAGTTCTTCCCCGGCTATGTCCTGGTGAAGATGGATATGTCGGACGACGCCTGGCACCTGGTGAAGGACACGCCCAAGGTCACCGGCTTCCTCGGCAACAAGAACAAGCCGAGCCCGATTACCGAGGCCGAGGCTCAGCGTATCGTCAACCAGGTCAAGGAAGGCGTGGACAAGCCGCGCAAGCCCGCCGTGGTCTTCGAGATCGGCGAGCAGGTCCGGGTTGCCGATGGTCCCTTCACCAGCTTCATGGGCACGGTCGAGGAAGTGGACGAGGAGCGCGGCCGGGTGAAGGTCTCGGTCAGCATCTTCGGGCGTTCGACCCCGGTCGAGCTCGAATATACCCAGGTCGAAAAGGTCTGAGACGAAGCGGGCGCCGTCTCCGGCGCCCGTCCCAGGTTCTACCGTCGTGGCCAGGCCTACCGTCGTGGCTGGCCCTGGCCGCCGAACAGGCTGCCCAGCAACCCGCCAAGACCGCCGCTGCCAAGGTCCGTGTCTCGCTCGGGCAACCGGCCCTGCGGCGTCAGCTTGTCAACGAATTCGGGCAGCAGGCGGCTGACCTCCTGCATCAGCCCGCCGCGGTCTGTCCCGGCCTCGCGGGCGGCTGCATCGATGTCCTTCGGATCGAAGGCGCGCGACAACTCATCAGCCGACACGCTTTGGTTCGGCCCCGGCTGGACCCAGCTGTTCACCTTGTCTTCCATGCCATGGCCACGCAGGCCACCGAGCAGGCCGCCGAGCCCGCCGAGGATCCCGCCGCCGGCGGAGGATCCGCCGCCCAGCAGGCCACCAAGGATACCGCCGCTGGCCGCCGCGCCGGCGCCCCCGCCAAGCAACCCGCCCAGGATGTCACCGAGGCCACCGCCCTGGGCAGGCACGGCCTGGGTCTCGCCCGTGGCAGGAGCTTCGGTCGCTGTTGTCCGAGAGTGCTTCATCAACTGCTGCACCAGGAGAGCGATCGCCGCCATCTGCAGTCCGCCCGACATGCCGCCGGCCAGCCCACCACCCGTTTTGCCGAATAGGTTCTCGCTCATCGTCCGCCATTCCCTGTGTTGTCCGGGCCACCAACGCCGAGGACCGTCCGAAGTGGCGGGCATGCGCAGGGAATTGCCCGTTCCGCCAAGGAACCGGAGGGCGCCCGCCGCCTTTACCCCGCGCATTGGAAAGGATCCTGTCATGGGTATCATCGGCACAATCGTGATCGGCTTCCTGGCCGGCCTGGTCGCAAAATTCCTCCACCCGGGGCGTGACCCGGCCGGCTTCATCATCACCACCCTGCTTGGCATCGTCGGCGCCGTCGTTGCCACCTACCTTGGCCAGGCGATCGGCTGGTACCGGGCCGGCGAAGGCGCGGGCTTCATTGGTGCGGTCGTCGGCGCCATCATCGTGCTCTTTATCTACAACATGGTGACCCGGCGCTCGGCCGGCAGCCGCCTCTAGCCTGCGGCCAACGGGTGCAGCGCGGAGAGGCTTGACTCTCCCGCCGGACCCGCCCATACGCCCCCGCTCACTCGACCGAGACGCGGGAGGCGCTTGGCCCATCAGGAATGATCCTGGTTGGCCATGCGCCGTAGGCACCGCGGCTCCCTGATCGCAGGGACCGATTATGGCCAAGAAGATCACCGGCTACATCAAGCTGCAGATTCCTGCCGGCAAGGCGAACCCCTCGCCGCCGGTCGGCCCGGCGCTGGGTCAGCGCGGCCTGAACATCATGCAGTTCGTGAAGGAATTCAACGCGGCGACCCAGGGCCTCGAGCCCGGCACGCCGACGCCGGTGGTCATCACCGCCTTCTCCGACCGTACCTTCGCCTTCATCACCAAGACCCCGCCGAACACGCACTTCCTGCTGCGCGCCGCCGCCATCACCAAGGGCAGCACCACGCCGGGCAAGGGCGGCTCGGTCGGCCGGGTCACCAAGACCCAGCTGCGCGAGATCGCGGCGACCAAGATGAAGGACATGAACGCCAACGACGTGGAGGCGGCTGTCAGCATGCTCGCAGGCTCGGCCCGTTCCATGGGTCTCACCGTGGTGGAGGCGTAAGTCATGGCGAAGCAGGGCAAGCGTCTCAAGGCGATCTACGCGTCCATCGACCGTGACGCCATCCTTCCGCTGACCCAGGCAATCAGCCTGGTGAAGGCCAATGCCAAGGCGAAGTTCGACGAGACGATCGAAATCTCGATGAACCTTGGCATCGATCCGCGGCATGCCGACCAGATGGTCCGCGGCGTGGTCGGCCTGCCGAACGGCACTGGCAAGGTGGTCCGCGTCGGCGTCTTCGCCCGTGGCCCCAAGGCCGAGGAGGCCCTGGCCGCCGGTGCCGATGTGGTCGGCGCCGATGACCTCGCCGCCGCCGTCCAGGAAGGCAAGATCGAGTTCGACCGCTGCATCGCCACCCCGGACATGATGGGTCTGGTCGGGCGCCTGGGTAAGATCCTCGGCCCGCGCGGGCTGATGCCGAACCCTCGCCTCGGCACCGTTACCATGGACGTCAAGGGCGCGGTCACCGCCGCCAAGGCCGGTCAGGTCGAGTTCCGCGCCGAGAAGGCCGGGATCGTCCATGCCGGGATCGGCAAGGTGAGCTTCGACGAGGAGAAGCTTCTCGAGAATGCCCGCGCCTTTGTGGATGCGATCCAGCGGGCCCGTCCGGCTGGCGCCAAGGGCACCTATGTGAAGAAGGTCTCCGTGGCCTCCTCCATGGGCCCGGGCGTGAAGGTGGACATCACCTCGCTCAGCGCCGCGACCTGAGGCCTTGAAATTCGCCCATCCTTGAGGATGGGCGCGCAGGGGTGGCCCGCAAGGCCATCTCGAAACCTGTCCGAGACCACGGGTAGCCCCCAACCCTGATCTGAAGGGAGGGGGCCTTAAGGGAACTTCGGTTCCGCCAGCGGTAGACGGGGTGCGAAACCATCCACGCCGCCCGGGATGTTTCCCGGCGGCGCAATGGCTTGGCAGTCCGGCTCAGACAGGCGAACCGGGATCTTCGGCATTCCGCCGGAGGTCCCCGTGTGAACCGGCCGTAGCCCCTCCACCAGGCGCCGGCCACCGACGGAGACGGGATTTGGACCGCACGGAAAAGCGCGAGTTCATCGCCCACCTCGCCACGGTGTTCGCCGATACTTCCTTCGTGCTCGTCGCCCAGAACAAGGGTCTGACGGTCGCCGAAGTGAGCAATCTGCGCCGCCGCATGCGCGATGCTGGTGCGACGTACAAGGTCGCGAAGAACCGGCTGGCCATGCTCGCCCTCGACGGCACCCGCTTCCAGGGCATCACGCCGCTGCTGAAGGGTCCGACCGCGCTTGCGTGGTCGACGGATCCGGTGGCCGTGGCAAAGACTGCCGTGGAGTTCGCCAAGGGTAACGACAAGTTCGTCATCCTGGGCGGCGCACTCGGAACCCAGGCCCTGAACCCCGATGGGATCAAGGCACTGTCCGAGCTGCCGTCGCTCGAGACGCTGCGGGCGCAGCTGCTGGGTCTGATCCAGACCCCGGCAACGCGCATCGCCGGGATCCTGCAGGCTCCTGGTTCGCAGCTGGCACGGGTGTTCGCGGCCTTCGCCAAGAAGGACGCAGAGGACGAGGCGGAAGCCGCCTGACCTGACTGACTGGATTGTAACCGGGTGGAATTGGCGGGCAGGGCCCGGCGATGCACCCGGGGTGTTGCAAACGGCAAGCCAAGCCATTAGATCAAAGGGTACACAGACATGGCCGATCTCGCAAAGCTGGTCGATGAGCTCTCCAGCCTGACCGTCCTGGAAGCCGCTGAGCTCTCCAAGATGCTGGAGGAGAAGTGGGGCGTCTCCGCTGCTGCTCCGGTTGCGGCTGCCGCGGCGCCTGCCGCTGCCGGTGCCGCCGCGGCGCCCGCCGAGGAGCAGACGGAGTTCACCGTCACCCTCGCCAAGGCCGGCGACAAGAAGATCAACATCATCAAGGAGATCCGCACGATCACCGGTCTGGGGCTGAAGGAAGCCAAGGATCTGGTCGAGGGCGCCCCGAAGGTGGTGAAGGAGGCTGCGTCGAAGGACGAGGCCGCCAAGATCAAGAAGGTGCTGGAAGAGAACGGGGCGACCGTCGAAGTCAAGTAAGGTCGCTTCTGCTGCAATCCCAGCCCTGGGCGTCCGTCGCCGGGGCTGGGGCCAGACTATCGGAGGTACGGGCGGGAACCCTTTGGGTTGCCGCCCGTGCTGCCGTTTCATCCTCCCGGCATGGGGATGGGGCGGCCGACGGGCAGGAACACGGCACGCACCGGGTCGCGCGCTGGGCGAGAGGGATACGGGACAGGCATGAACGCTATCACGAAGTCGTTCACCGGGCGCAAGCGCATCCGCAAGAGCTTTGGGCGCTTGCCCGAAGTGGCACCGATGCCGAACCTCATCGATGTGCAGCGCGCCTCCTACGAAGCCTTTTTGCAGATGGAGGTCAATCCTGACGCGCGGACCCATACCGGGTTGCAGGAAGTTTTCAAATCCGTCTTTCCGATCGATGATTTCGCCGGCCGCGGGCGCCTGGAATTCGTCCAGTACGAGCTCGAAGAGCCGAAATACGATGTCGAGGAATGCATCCAGCGCGGGCTGACCTTTGCCGCTCCGCTCAAGGTGCGCCTGCGCCTCATCGTCTGGGACGTGGATGAGGATACGGGCAGCCGTTCCGTCCGCGACATCAAGGAGCAGGACGTCTACATGGGCGACATGCCCCTGATGACGGACAACGGCACCTTCATCATCAACGGCACCGAGCGCGTCATCGTCTCCCAGATGCACCGCAGCCCGGGCGTGTTCTTCGACCACGACAAGGGCAAGACGCATAGCAGCGGCAAGTATCTCTTCGCCGCGCGTGTCATCCCCTATCGCGGTTCCTGGCTTGATTTCGAATTCGACGCCAAGGACATCTGCTACGTCCGCATCGACCGCAAGCGCAAGCTGCCGGCGAGCACCCTGCTGCTGGCGCTGGATAGCGAGCGGACCGAGGCGTTGCGGGTCGAGAAGGGCGCGACGGCGCTGGAGCCGAATGAGATCCGCGGCATGGATGCCGAGGAAATCCTCAACTGCTTCTATGGCCAGGTTGCCTTCACCCGCAGCCCGACCGGCTGGTCGCGTCCCTTCGACCCCGAGGCCTTCCGCGGCATCAAGCTGTCCGAGCCGCTGGTCGATGCGATGACCGGGCAGGTGGTGGCCGAGAAGGACGCCAAACTGACCCCGCGTGCGGCGCGGAAGATCGCCGAAGGCGGCACGACCGAGGTGCTCGTCGGCCGGGCAGATCTGCTCGGCCGTTTCGTGGCCGAAGACCTGGTCAACATGGAGACCGGCGAGATCTGGGCCGAGGCCGGTGAGGAACTGACCGAGCCGAAGCTGGCGGCGATCGAATCGGCCGGCCTCGACCGGCTGCCGACGCTGGCCATCGACCAGAGCGTGGGTCCCTGGATCCGCAACACGCTGACGGTGGACAAGAACACCAGCCGCGACGAAGCGCTGATGGACATCTACCGGGTGATGCGCCCGGGTGAGCCGCCGACGCCGGAGACCGCCGAGACCCTGTTCAAGGGCCTGTTCTTTGACGGCGAGCGCTACGACCTCTCCTCGGTCGGGCGGGTGAAGATGAACATGCGCCTCGGCTTCTCCGCCGAGGAAGTGGCGGACACCGTCCGCACCCTGCGCAAGCAGGACATCATTGCCACCATGCGCGTGCTGCTCGAGCTGAAGGACGGCCGCGGCCAGATCGACGACATCGACAACCTCGGCAACCGCCGGGTGCGTTCGGTCGGCGAGCTGATGGAGAACCAGTACCGCGTCGGCCTGCTGCGGATGGAGCGCGCGATCAAGGAGCGCATGGGGTCGGTTGATATCGACACCGTCATGCCGCATGACCTGATCAACGCCAAGCCGGCGGCGGCGGCGGTGCGGGAGTTCTTCGGCTCCAGCCAGCTCAGCCAGTTCATGGACCAGACCAACCCGCTCTCGGAAGTGACGCATAAGCGCCGCCTCTCCGCGCTCGGACCTGGCGGTCTGACCCGCGAGCGCGCCGGCTTCGAGGTGCGCGACGTGCACCCGACGCATTACGGCCGCATCTGCCCGATCGAGACGCCGGAAGGCCCGAATATCGGCCTGATCAACTCCCTGGCGACCTTCGCCAAGGTGAACAAGTACGGCTTCATCGAGACGCCGTACCGGCTGGTGCGGGATGGCAAGATCGTCGGCGAGCCGCGCTACCTCTCCGCCATGGAGGAGGAGCGGCTGGTCGTCGCCCAGGCCGATGCCGAGGTCGATGCGTCCACCGGCCAGTTCATGTCCGAGCTGGTCTCGGTCCGTCAGGGTGGTGACTTCCGGCTGGTGAAGCCGGAGGAAGTCACCGCGATCGACGTGTCGCCGAAGCAGCTCGTCTCGGTTGCCGCGGCGCTCATCCCCTTCCTCGAGAACGATGACGCCAACCGCGCGCTGATGGGCTCCAACATGCAGCGCCAGGCGGTGCCGCTGGTGCGGGCCGATGCGCCGCTGGTCGGAACGGGCATGGAATCGGCGGTGGCCCGGGATTCCGGCGCGACCATCGTGGCCAAGCGCGACGGCGTGGTGGACAGCATCGACGGTGCCCGCATCGTGGTGCGTGCGACCGGTGATGACGGCACCACCCGTGGCGTCGATATCTACCGGCTGCGCAAGTTCCAGCGCTCCAACCAGAGCACCTGCATCAACCAGCGCCCGCTGGTGAAGGTGGGCGACGGCGTGCGTGGCGGCGAGATCATCGCCGATGGGCCGAGCACCGAGCTGGGCGAGCTGGCGCTGGGGCGGAACGTCCTGGTCGCCTTCATGCCCTGGAACGGCTACAACTTCGAAGACAGCATCCTGATCTCCGAGCGGATCGCCAAGGACGACGTCTTCACCTCGATCCACATCGAGGAATTCGAAGTCATGGCCCGTGACACCAAGCTGGGCCAGGAAGAGATCACCCGGGACATCCCGAATGTCGGCGAGGAAGCGCTCCGCAACCTCGACGAGGCCGGCATCGTCTATATCGGCGCGGAAGTGCAGCCGGGTGACATCCTGATCGGCAAGGTGACGCCGAAGGGCGAAAGCCCGATGACGCCGGAGGAGAAGCTGCTCCGCGCCATCTTCGGCGAGAAGGCTAGCGATGTGCGCGACACCTCGCTCCGCCTGCCACCGGGTGTGGCCGGCACCATCGTCGACGTCCGCGTCTTCTCCCGCCGTGGCGTGGATAAGGACGAGCGCGCGATGGCGATCGAGCGCGCCGAGATCGAGCGGCTGGCCAAGGACCGCGACGACGAGAAGTCGATCCAGGAGCGGTCCTTCCATAGCCGGCTGCGCGAGCGGCTGCTGAACCGCAAGGCTTCGGGCGGCTTCCGTGGCGTGAAGGCCGGCACCACCATCACCGATGAGGTGCTGGACCAGTTCGCCAAGGCCACCTGGCGCCAGATCGGCGTGCAGGACGATGCCGCCATGGCCGACATCGAGGCGCTGAAGCGGGAGTTCGACGCGGCCGTCGAGCGCCTGCAGAAGCGGTTCGAATCGAAGGTCGAGAAGCTGCAGCGTGGCGACGAGCTGCCGCCCGGCGTGATGAAGATGGTCAAGGTCTTCGTCGCGGTGAAGCGGAAGCTGCAGCCTGGCGACAAGATGGCCGGTCGGCACGGCAACAAGGGCGTGGTCTCCCGCGTCGTTCCGGTGGAGGACATGCCCTTCCTCGAGGACGGTACGAGCGTCGACATCGTCCTGAATCCGCTGGGCGTGCCGTCGCGCATGAACGTCGGGCAGATCCTTGAGACCCATCTTGGCTGGGCCTGCGCCAATCTTGGCAAGCAGGTCGGCGAGTTGGTCGAAGAGTATCGCCGTTCCGGTGCCATGCGGCAGGAGCTGCTCGACCTGCTGAAGGATGTCTACCGCGACAGCAACAAGGCGAACCCGGACGAGATCTTCGACGAGCAGATCGCGCCGATGAGCGACGACCAGCTGATCGAGATGTCGGAGAACCTGAAGAAGGGCATCCCGATCGCCACGCCGGTCTTCGACGGCGCCCGCATGGCCGATATCGAGGGCATGCTGGCCCGAGCCGGGCTGGAGAGCTCCGGCCAGGTCTGGCTGACCGATGGGCGGACGGGGGAAATCTTCGAGCGGAAGGTGACGGTCGGCATCATCTACATGCTGAAGCTGCACCATCTGGTCGACGACAAGATCCACGCCCGCAGCATCGGCCCCTACTCGCTCGTCACGCAGCAGCCGCTGGGTGGCAAGGCGCAGTTCGGTGGTCAGCGCTTCGGTGAGATGGAGGTCTGGGCGCTTGAAGCCTATGGCGCCGCCTATACCTTGCAGGAGATGCTGACGGTGAAATCCGACGACGTCTCCGGCCGTACCAAGGTCTATGAGGCGATCGTCCGTGACCAGGACAATTTCGAGGCCGGCATCCCGGAAAGCTTCAACGTCCTGGTGAAGGAATTGAAGTCGCTCGGGCTGAACGTCGACCTTGAGACCCGCGGCAACTGAGCTTGCCGCAAACATCCTTTCTGCGCGGCCGCCCCGGGAAACCGGTGGCGGCAGGCTGGACCAAAAGGAAGGCCGCATGAACGAGCTGATGAAGATCCTGGGCCAAACCGGCCAGGCGATGACCTTCGACCAGATCAAGATCTCCATTGCCAGCCCGGAGCAGATCCGCTCCTGGAGCTATGGCGAGATCAAGAAGCCGGAGACCATCAACTACCGTACCTTCAAGCCGGAGCGGGACGGGCTGTTCTGCGCCCGCATCTTCGGCCCGATCAAGGACTACGAGTGCCTCTGCGGCAAGTACAAGCGGATGAAGTTCCGCGGTATCATCTGCGAGAAGTGCGGCGTCGAGGTGACTCTGGCGAAGGTGCGCCGCGAGCGCATGGGCCATATCGAGCTGGCCTCGCCTGTCGCGCATATCTGGTTCATGAAGTCCCTCCCGAGCCGCGTCGGCCTCATGGTCGACATGACGCTGAAGGAGCTGGAGAAGGTCCTCTACTTCGAATCCTACGTCGTGCTGGAGCCGGGCCTGACCGATCTGAAGCTGCATCAGCTGATGACTGAAGACCAGTACCAGACGAAGATGGATGAGTTCGGCGAGGATGCCTTCACGGTCGGCATCGGCGCGGAAGCGGTGAAGCAGATGCTGTCGGGGATCGACAGCGGCAAGGAAGCCGTGCGCCTGCGTGCCGACCTCAAGGAGACCACCTCCGAGGCGAAGCGCAAGAAGCTGGTCAAGCGGCTGAAGCTGATCGAGGCTTTTGCCGAAAGCGGTGCACGTCCGGACTGGATGATCCTGAACGTCGTGCCGGTCATTCCGCCTGAGCTGCGCCCGCTGGTGCCGCTGGACGGTGGTCGGTTCGCGACCTCGGATTTGAATGATCTGTACCGCCGCGTCATCAACCGCAACAACCGCCTGAAGCGGCTGATCGAGCTGCGCGCTCCGGACATCATCGTCCGCAACGAGAAGCGCATGCTGCAGGAAGCGGTGGATGCGCTGTTCGACAACGGCCGCCGCGGCCGCGCCATCACGGGGGCCAACAAGCGCCCGTTGAAGTCGCTGTCCGACATGCTGAAGGGCAAGCAGGGCCGGTTCCGGCAGAACCTGCTCGGCAAGCGCGTCGACTACTCCGGCCGTTCGGTCATCGTCGTCGGGCCGGAGATGAAGCTGCATCAGTGCGGGCTGCCGAAGAAGATGGCGCTCGAGCTGTTCAAGCCCTTCATCTACTCGAAGCTCGAGAAGTACGGCCACGCCACCACCATCAAGGCCGCGAAGCGGATGGTGGAAAAGGAGCGTCCCGAGGTCTGGGACATCCTCGAGGAGGTGATCCGCGAGCATCCCGTGATGCTGAACCGGGCGCCGACGCTCCACCGTCTCGGCATCCAGGCCTTCGAGCCGGTGCTGGTCGAGGGCAAGGCGATCCAGCTGCATCCGCTGGTCTGCACCGCCTTCAATGCGGATTTCGACGGCGACCAGATGGCGGTGCACGTGCCGCTGTCGCTGGAAGCGCAGCTCGAAGCCCGCGTGCTGATGATGTCGACCAACAACATCCTCAGCCCGGCCAATGGCAAGCCGATCATCGTGCCGAGCCAGGACATCGTGCTCGGCCTCTACTACCTCAGCCTGGAGACGCCGGAATACCGGGTCGCCGATGAGCAGAAGGCGCCTGCCTTCTCGACCATGGGCGAGATCGAGCAGGCGATGGCGGCCGGCGCGCTGCAGCTCCACACCAAGATCCGTATGCGGCGCCAGACCATGGACCGCGACGGCAAGCTGGTGATGGAGCGGGTGGTGACCACGCCGGGCCGGGTGATGATGGGCCAGCTGCTGCCGCTGCATCCGCAGCTGCCGTACAGCCTCATCAATCGCCAGCTGACGAAGAAGTCGATCTCCGACGTCATCGATGCGGTCTATCGGCATTGCGGCCAGAAGGAGAGCGTGATCTTCGCCGATCGGCTGATGGGCATCGGCTTCCGTCAGGCGGCGAAGGCGGGCATTTCCTTCGGCAAGGACGATATGATGATCCCGGCCGAGAAGACCGGGATGATCGCCAAGACCAAGACCGAGGTGAAGGAGTTCGAGCAGCAGTACCTCGACGGCCTGATCACCGCGGGCGAGCGCTACAACAAGGTGGTCGACGCCTGGTCGCGTTGCACCGAGGAAGTGGCGCAGGCGATGATGAAGGAGATTTCCCGTCAGGAGATCGGCCGGCCGACGAACAGCGTCTGGATGATGTCGCACTCCGGTGCGCGTGGGTCGCCGGCGCAGATGCGCCAGCTGGCCGGCATGCGCGGCCTGATGGCCAAGCCCTCGGGCGAGATCATCGAGCAGCCCATCATCTCCAACTTCAAGGAGGGGCTGACGGTCCTTGAGTACTTCAACTCGACCCACGGCGCCCGCAAGGGCCTCGCGGATACGGCGTTGAAGACGGCGAACTCCGGCTACCTCACCCGTCGTCTGGTGGACGTGGCGCAGGACTGCATCATCGTCATGAATGATTGCGGGACCGAGCGCGGCATCACCGTGCGGCCCGTGATGGACGGCGGTGAGGTCATCTCCTCGCTTTCCGAGAGGATCCTCGGCCGCGTCTCGCAGCGCGACGTGGTCGATCCCGCGACCGGCGAAGTGCTGATGGTCCGCAACAAGCTGATCGAAGAGCCGGATGCCGAGCGCATCGAGGCGGCGGGCGTGGAGGAGATGTACATCCGCTCCGTCCTCACCTGCGATGCCGGCGTCGGCGTCTGCGGCCATTGCTACGGCCGTGACCTGGCGCGTGGTACGCCGGTGAACGTCGGCGAGGCGGTCGGCGTCATCGCCGCGCAGTCCATCGGTGAGCCGGGTACGCAGCTGACCATGCGTACCTTCCACATCGGTGGCGCGGCGCAGCGTGGGGCCGAGCAGTCCGCCGTTGAGGCAACCAACGACGGCACGGTCAAGATCGCCAACCGCAACGTGGTGGCGAACAGCGCTGGCGCGCCGGTGGTGATGAGCCGCAACTGCGAGATCGTGCTCGCCGACGTGGCGGGGCGTGAGCGGGCACGGTATCGCGTGCCCTATGGCGCCCGGTTGCTGGTGGATGAGGGGGCGACGGTGGCCCGCGGCCAGAAGCTGGCCGAATGGGATCCCTTCACCCTTCCGATCATCACGGAGCGGTCCGGCCTGGTCGAGTTCGCTGATCTCATCGAGGCGGTGACGCTTTATGAGGAAACCGATCCGGTTACCGGACTCACCTCTAAGGTGGTTCGTGAGCCGATCGACAAGGCCCGTAACGCCAACCTGCGTCCGCGTCTGCTGCTAAAGTCCGAGGACGGGCAGGTGCAGCAGTACTTCCTGCAGCCGGCCTCGGTGTTGAACATCGAGAACCACGGCACGGTGAAGGCAGGTGACGTCCTGGCTCGTCTGCCGCGCGAATCCTCGAAGACGCGCGATATCACCGGCGGTCTGCCGCGAGTCGCGGAGCTCTTCGAGGCACGTCGCCCGAAGGACCACGCGATCATTTCGGAGATCGACGGCCGTGTCGAGTTCGGCAAGGACTACAAGGCGAAGCGTCGCATCGTGGTGGTGCCGGAGCAGCAGGGTGACGAGGCCCCCGTGCCGCGTGAATATCTGGTGCCCAAGGGCAAGCACGTCTCGGTGCAGGAAGGCGACTACGTGAAGGCCGGCGATCCGCTCGTCGACGGCCCGCGCGTGCCGCATGACATCCTGCGCGTGCTCGGCGTCGAGCAGTTGGCGAACTACCTGGTGAATGAAATCCAGGACGTCTATCGACTACAGGGCGTGAAGATCAACGATAAGCATATCGAAGTCATCGCGCGCCAGATGCTGCAGAAGGTCGAGATCCTCGAGGCCGGTGATACGACCTATCTGGTCGGCGAGCAGGTGGATCGGATCGAGTTCGAGGACGAGAACGAAAAGCGGCTTGCGGCAAAGGAGCGGCCCGCACGGGCCGAGCCGGTGCTGCAGGGCATCACCAAGGCGTCCCTGCAGACCACCAGCTTCATCTCCGCCGCCTCCTTCCAGGAGACGACGCGGGTGCTGACCGAGGCTGCCACGGCAGGCAAGGTCGACGTGCTGGCGGGCCTGAAGGAGAACGTCATCGTCGGCCGCCTCATCCCGGCCGGCACAGGCTCTGTGATGAACCGTCTGCGGGCCCTGGCTGCCCAACGGGACAAGGGGCGCCTACCGGCCTCCCAGCCCGCCTTGCCGGAGCCTGCGGGGCGTCAGGCCGCCGAGTAATCAGCAAGGCTGCAGAAGCGAATGGGCCGGGTTCCGCAAGGGACCCGGCCCTTTTCATTTAAGCAGGGTTTTTCACGTGACCGCGCCTGCTTCGCTTGACTCTCCCTCATCCCCCGCGTAGGTAACCGGCCCTTGGCAAGGCTGGGCGCTGTGGCGCCGGACTGCCAAGACTTTGGTCCACAACGCTGCGCGTTCGGCACCGCATCCCGACTTTGGGTTGCTTAGGCCGAGTGCCGGTCAGGGCGCCTGCCGGCGAGCATCTTGCTCTGCCCGTGCGGGCACCTTGTCCTTGCGCGGTCGCGGGGCTGACGGACGGTACACGAAGGGGCGTCATGCCGACGATCAACCAGCTCATCGCCCAAGGGCGCGAGCCGAATGCGAAGCGGAACAAGGTTCCGGCGCTTCAGGGCTGCCCGCAAAAGCGTGGCGTTTGCACGCGTGTCTATACGACCACACCGAAGAAGCCGAACTCGGCCCTTCGTAAGGTCGCCAAGGTGCGCCTGACCAATGGCTACGAGGTGGTGAGCTACATCCCGGGCGAAGGCCACAACCTGCAGGAACACTCCGTGGTCCTGATCCGTGGCGGCCGCGTGAAGGATTTGCCGGGCGTTCGCTACCATATCCTGCGCGGCGTGCTCGATACGCAGGGCCTGCCGAAGCGTCGCCAGCGTCGTTCGCTGTACGGCGCGAAGCGGCCAAAGTAGGAGAGAGCAGGAATGTCTCGCCGTCATAGCGCTGAAAAGCGCGAAGTGCTGCCGGACCCGAAGTTCGGGGATCTCGTTCTCAGCCGTTTTATGAACGTGCTGATGTACGATGGCAAGAAGAGCACTGCCGAACGTATCGTCTATGCAGCAATGGATACGCTGAAGCGTCGCGTGGGCCCCAATGGGGATCCGCTGCGCATGTTCCATGAAGCAATGGACAACGTGAAGCCGGCCGTGGAAGTGCGCAGCCGCCGTGTCGGTGGCGCCACGTACCAGGTTCCGGTCGAGGTTCGCCCCGAGCGCCGCCAGGCGCTGGCGATCCGCTGGCTGATCGAATCCGCGCGGAAGCGTGGTGAGAACACGATGGAAGAGCGCCTCTCGGGCGAGCTGATGGACGCGGCGAACAACCGTGGCACGGCTGTCAAGAAGCGCGAAGACACGCACCGGATGGCGGAGGCAAACAAAGCCTTCAGCCATTATCGTTGGTAACATCGCGCTGACGCGCGGGGCGCTGGCAACAGCACGCCCGATCGGGGACAAAGACGATGGGTAAGGCGAAGTTTGAGCGGAACAAGCCGCACTGCAACATTGGCACGATTGGTCACGTTGATCATGGCAAGACGTCGCTGACCGCGGCGATCACCAAGGTTCTGGCCAAGACCGGTGGTGCGACGTTCACGGCGTACGACCAGATCGACAAGGCGCCGGAGGAGAAGGCGCGCGGGATCACGATCTCGACCGCGCATGTCGAGTACGAGACGCAGAACCGGCACTACGCCCACGTCGACTGCCCCGGCCACGCCGATTATGTGAAGAACATGATCACCGGCGCGGCGCAGATGGACGGCGCGATCCTGGTGGTCTCGGCGGCCGACGGCCCGATGCCGCAGACCCGCGAGCACATCCTGCTGGCGCGTCAGGTCGGCGTGCCGGCGCTGGTGGTCTTCCTGAACAAGATGGACCTGGCCGACCCGGATCTGGTCGAGCTGGTCGAGATGGAAGTCCGCGAGCTGCTCTCGGCCTACAAGTTCCCGGGCGACGACATCCCGATCATCAAGGGCTCGGCGGTGGCCGCCCTCGAGGACAAGACGCCGGAGATCGGCGAGAAGGCGATCCTCGAGCTGATGGCGGCGGTGGATGCCTATATCCCGCAGCCGGCGCGTGCGCTGGACCGGCCCTTCCTGATGCCGGTCGAGGACGTGTTCAGCATCTCGGGCCGCGGCACGGTGGTGACCGGGCGCGTCGAGCGCGGCATCGTCAAGGTGGGCGAGGAAGTCGAGATCGTCGGGCTGAAGACCACGGTGAAGACCGTCGTTACCGGCGTCGAGATGTTCCGCAAGCTGCTGGACAGCGGGCAGGCGGGCGACAACATCGGCGCGCTGCTGCGCGGCGTGAAGCGTGAGGACGTCGAGCGTGGCCAGGTTCTGGCCGCCCCCGGCTCGATCACCCCGCACACCGGCTTCAAGGCCGAGGCCTATATCCTGACGAAGGAAGAAGGTGGCCGGCACACGCCGTTCTTCACCAACTACCGGCCGCAGTTCTACTTCCGGACCACGGACGTCACGGGCATCGTCAAGCTGCCGGAAGGCGTCGAGATGGTGATGCCGGGCGACAACGTGTCGATGGACGTCGAGCTGATCGCGCCGATCGCCATGGACGAGGGCCTGCGCTTCGCCATCCGCGAGGGCGGCCGCACCGTCGGCGCCGGCGTCGTCGCCAGCATCGTGAAGTAACGTCAGGCTCAGTCAAGGATCGGTCCGCTTACCATGGACAGCCAGAACATCCGCATCCGCCTCAAGGCGTTCGATCACCGCGTGCTCGATGGCAGCACGCGGGAGATCGTGAATACCGCGAAGCGGACGGGCGCCCGTGTACGCGGCCCGATTCCGCTGCCGACGGAGATCGAACGCTTCACCGTCAACCGCTCACCGCATATCGACAAGAAAAGCCGTGAGCAGTTCGAAATCCGCACGCATCGCCGCCTGCTTGATATCGTCGACCCCACTCCGCAGACCGTGGACGCGCTGATGAAGCTCGACCTGGCTGCCGGCGTGGACGTCGAGATCAAGCTGTAAGGCCAGGGGGAGTTTACTGCCATGGCCGCCAAAACCGGCCGCACCGGCCTGATCGCCAAGAAGCTGGGCATGACCCGGCTGTTCAACGAGGATGGCAGCACGGTCCCCGTGACCGTGCTCCACCTCGATGAGGTGCGCGTCATTGCCCGCCGTACCACCGAGACCGACGGCTATGATGCCGTGCAGCTCGGTATCGGCGTGGCGAAGCCGAAGAACGTGACCAAGGCCAACCGCGGACATTTCGCGAAGGCCGGGGTTGAGGCGCCGAAGAAGGTCGTTGAGTTCCGGGTCGGTGCCGATGCGGCGCTCGAGCCTGGCGCGAAGCTGACCGCGGCGCATTTCGTGAAGGGTCAGATCGTCGATGTGACCGGCATCTCGCAGGGCAAGGGTTTTGCCGGTGCGATGAAGCGCTGGAATTTCGCCGGCCTGGAAGCCTCGCACGGCGTGTCGATCAGCCATCGTTCTCCTGGCTCGACCGGTAACCGTCAGGATCCGGGCAAGACCTTCAAGAACAAGAAGATGGCGGGCCATCTGGGTGTGGAGCGTATCACCACCCAGAACCTCGAGATCGCGGGCTATGATCTCGACAAGGGCCTGTTGCTGGTGAAGGGCGCGGTGCCCGGCTCCAAGGGTGGCTATGTGCTGGTGCGGGACGCTGTGAAGCGCGCGCGTCATGCCGATGCTCCTTTCCCGACGGCCGCGGCGTAAGGATTGAGTTCGATGCAGGTTCCGGTCATCACGCTGGATAACGGCACGGCAGGCGATATCGATCTGCCGGAGGCGCTGTTCGCAGCGCAGCCGCGCGCTGATATCATGGCGCGCGTCGTTCACTGGCAGCTCGCCAAGCGGCGGGCAGGTACGCATAAGGTGAAGGGCCTCGGTGAGGTTTCTGGCACCACGAAGAAGCCTTATCGGCAGAAGGGCACGGGCAATGCCCGTCAGGGTTCGCTGCGGGCGCCGCAGTACCGCGGCGGTGGCATCGTCCACGGTCCGGTCGTGCGCGATCACGGCTACAGCCTGAACAAGAAGGTTCGCCGGCTCGGCCTGATCAGTGCGCTCAGCCAGAAGGTTGCCGAGGGCAAGCTGGTGGTGCTCGACACTGCCGCCTCTGCCGCCGATACCAAGACTGCGGTTCTCGCCAAGCAGCTCAAGCAGCTCGGCTGGACCAGCGCCCTGGTGGTCGATGCGCAGGTGGACGAGGGTTTCGGCCGCGGCATCCGCAACCTGCCCCATATGCATGTGCTGCCCACCATGGGCGCCAATGTCTATGACATTCTGAACCACGATGTCCTCGCGGTGACCCGTGCCGGCATCGCGGCCCTGGCGGAGCGCCTGGCATGAGCGCGAGCACGGCGAAGCCGGTGATTTCCAAGGAGCGGATGTATCAGACTATCCTCTCTCCGGTTGTCACCGAAAAGGCAACACTCCTGACCGAGCGTAGCCAAGTGGTCTTCAAGGTTGCGCTCGACGCGACCAAGCCGGAGATCAAGGCCTCGGTGGAAGCCCTGTTCGGGGTGAAGGTGCTGGCGGTCAACACCCTTGTGGTGAAGGGCAAGGCCAAGCGCTTCCGTAATCGGCCTGGTCAGCGTTCTGACTGGAAGAAGGCCGTCGTGCGCCTGGCCGAAGGCCAGAGCATCGACCTGACGACGGGGCTCGCGTAACGTCATGGCACTGAAGAGCTTTAATCCGGTCACGCCGAGCCTTCGCGGCACCATCCTGGTCAAGCGGGATGAGCTGTGGAAGGGCAAGCCGGTCAAGCAGCTGACGGAGGGCAAGTCCCATTCCGGCGGCCGCAACAATCATGGTCGTACCACCGTTCGGTTCCGGGGCGGCGGACACAAACAGACCTATCGCCACGTCGATTTCAAGCGGAACGCCAAGCTGGGCGTGACCGCGACTGTCGAGCGGCTGGAATACGATCCGAACCGCACGGCCTGGATCGCGCTGGTGAAGTACGCCGATGGCGAACTGTCCTACATTATCGCGCCGCAGCGCCTGAAGGCCGGTGACTCCGTCATCGCCGCTGAGCGCGCGGACATCAAGCCGGGCAATGCCATGCCGCTGGGGTCCATCCCGGTTGGTACCATTGTTCACAACGTCGAGCTGAAGCCCGGCGCTGGCGGCAAGATTGCCCGTTCGGCTGGCACCTATGTGCAGCTGGTCGGCAAGGATGCCGGCTATGCACAGGTGAAGCTGATGTCCGGCGAGGTCCGTACTGTCCGCGCCGAATGCATGGCGACGATCGGTGCTGTTTCGAACCCGGACAACTCCAACCAGCAGATCGGCAAGGCCGGTCGTTCGCGTTGGCTCGGCCGTCGTCCGCATCAGCGTGGCGTCGTGATGAACCCGGTCGACCACCCGCATGGTGGTGGTGAAGGCCGGACCAGCGGTGGCCGACACCCGGTTACCCCCTGGGGCAAGCCGACGAAGGGCGCCAAGACGCGCAACAACAAGCGGACGGACCGGCTCATTGTCCGTCGCCGCACCGCGACGAAGGGCTGAGGGCGATGCCGCGCAGCGTATGGAAGGGGCCGTTTGTCGACGGCTACCTGCTGAACAAGGCGGAGGCCGCCAAGGCTTCGACACGGAACGAGATCATCAAGATCTGGTCGCGTCGCAGCACGATCCTGCCGCAGTTCGTCGGGCTCACCTTCGGTGTCTACAACGGGAAGAAGTTCATTCCCGTGCAGGTTTCGGAGAACATGGTGGGCCACAAGTTCGGCGAGTTCTCGCCGACGCGGACCTTCACCGGGCATTCGTCCGACAAGAAGGCGAAGCGGGGCTGATCCGATGAGCAAGCCGAAGCACGAACGCGGTCTCCCGGAGACCGAGGCGCAGGCCATCACGAAGAACATTCGTGTCAGCCCGCGTAAGCTCAACTTGGTCGCCGCACTGATCCGCGGCCGCCGGGCCGATGATGCCGTCGCCACGCTGACCTTCAGCAAGCGCCGCATTGCCCAGACCGTGAAGAAGACGCTGGAGAGCGCCATCGCCAATGCGGAAAACAACCACCAGCTGGACGTCGATCAGCTGGTCGTTGCCCGTGCCGAGGTGGGCCGTTCCCAGGTGATGAAGCGTTTCTCCGCCCGCGGCCGTGGCCGTGCGGCGCGCGTCGAGAAGTGGTTCAGCCACCTGAAGATCGTGGTCGCCGAACAGCCCGCAGTCGCAGCGGCAGCGCAGGAGGCCGCGTAACATGGGTCACAAGGTCAATCCGATCGGCTTCCGGCTCGGTATCAACCGGACCTGGGACAGCCGCTGGTTCGCAGATGCCGACTACTCCCGGTTGCTGCATGAGGACCTGAAGCTGCGCGACATGCTGCGCACCCGCCTGAAGGGTGCCGGCGTCAGCCGCGTGGTCATCGAGCGTCCGGCGAAGAAGCCGCGCGTCACCATCCATGCCGCTCGCCCCGGTGTTGTCATCGGGAAGAAGGGCGCGGACATCGAGGTGCTGCGCAAGGATCTGGCGAAACTCGCCGGCGCCGAGGTCTCGCTGAACATCGTCGAGATCCGCAAGCCGGAGATCGACGCGACCCTGGTTGCCGAGAACATCGCCCAGCAGCTGGAGCGCCGCGTGGCCTTCCGCCGGGCGATGAAGCGGGCCGTCCAGTCGGCCATGCGCCTCGGCGCCGGCGGCATCCGGATCAATTGTTCCGGTCGCCTCGGCGGTGCCGAGATCGCCCGGATGGAATGGTACCGTGAAGGTCGCGTGCCGCTGCATACGCTGCGCGCCGACATTGACTTCGGCACGGCGACTGCGAAGACCACCTACGGCTCTTGCGGCGTGAAGGTCTGGATCTTCAAGGGTGAGATCCTGGCGCACGACCCGATGGCGCAGGACAAGCGCGCCGCCGAGCAGGCGCCGCAGCGCTAAGGGATGATGTGAGATGCTGCAGCCCAAGCGCACTAAGTTTCGGAAGGCCCACAAGGGTCGGATCAAGGGTCTCGCCAAGGGTGGGTTCTCGCTGAGCTTCGGCGGGTTCGGCCTGAAGGCGCTGGAGCCGGAGCGGGTGACCGCCCGGCAGATTGAAGCCGCTCGTCGCGCGATCACTCGTGCTATGAAGCGCCAGGGTCGCGTCTGGATCCGGATTTTTCCGGATGTTCCCGTGTCGACGAAGCCGGCCGAAGTCCGCATGGGCTCCGGCAAGGGCGCGCCGGAGTTCTGGGTGGCTCGGATCAAGCCGGGCCGCATCATGTTCGAGATCGATGGCGTGTCGCTTGACACCGCCAAGGAGGCGCTGACTCTCGGCGCCGCCAAGCTGCCGATCCGGACCAAGATCGTGTCGCGCCTCGGCGCGGCGGAGGCGTGAGGCGATGACGAAGATTGCGGACATCCGTGCCAAGACCCCGGATGAGCTGCAGACGCAGCTGCTCGATCTGCGGAAGGAGCAGTTCAACCTGCGCTTTCAGCGGGCCACCGGTCAGCTCGAGGCAACCGGCCGCGTCAAGGTGGTGCGGCGCGATATCGCGCGCATCAAGTTCGTAATGTCCGAGCGGAAGCGCTCGGCTCCCGTTCAACCCAAGAACTGAGAGGAGACCAGCGGCAATGCCGAAGCGCGTCCTCACGGGCCGGGTGGTCAGCGACAAGATGGACAAGACGGTTACCGTCCTTGTCGAACGTCGCGTGATGCATCCGCTCTATAAGAAGTTCATCCGGCGTTCGAAGAAGTACGCCGCGCATGACGAAGCCAACCTGTGCAAGGAAGGCGACCTGGTGCAAATCGAGGAATGCCCGCCGCTGTCGAAGCGGAAGGCGTGGCAGGTGGTTGTCCGCAATGGCAATCCTCTCGCGGCCCAGGCTGAAGCGGTGTCGGCATGATCGGCGTCGAAGCCAACCTCGAGGTTGCCGACAATTCCGGTGCGCGTCGCGTCCAGTGCATCAAGGTGCTCGGCGGCTCGAAGCGGAAAACAGCCAGCGTGGGCGACATCATCGTCGTCTCCGTGAAGGAAGCCATTCCGCGCGCCAAGGTGAAGAAGGGTGAGGTGCATCGCGCCGTCATCGTTCGCACCGCCTATCCGGTTCGCCGCATCGACGGCACGGCCATTCGCTTCGACAGCAATGCCGCCGTGCTGATCAACAAGCAGGGTGAACCGATCGGCACGCGTATTTTTGGACCGGTGGTGCGTGAGCTCCGGGCACGGAAGTACATGAAGATCATCTCCCTGGCGCCGGAGGTCCTCTGACCATGGCGGCCAAGATCCGCAAGGGTGACCGGGTTCAGATCCTGACCGGTCGTGACAAGGGCAAGAGCGGCGAGGTCCTCGCCGTGAACCCGACGGAAAAGCGTGCCCTGGTTCAGGGCGTGAACGTGGTGAAGCGTCACCAGAAGCCGCGCGGGATGAATGCCCCGGGCGGTATCCAGGAGAAGGAGGCACCGATCCACCTCTCGAACCTGGCGCTGCTCGACCCGAAGTCCGGCAAGCCGACCCGCGTTGGGTTCCGGGTGCTGGAAGACGGGAAGAAGGTGCGCGTGGCGCGGCCCTCGGGCGAGGTGCTTGACGCATGAGCGATTCGAAGAAGGGCGGCGCGGCCAAGAAGGGCGGCGCCAGCAAGAACAACAACGCTACCAACGCGAAGAAGCCCGAGGTTTCCAGCGAAGGCGGGCGCGCCGTCACGACGGTTGCCGCCAAGCCGGGCAAATCGGCTGCTTCGCCGGCTGAGAAGACGCGTCTCGCGGTCTTCTATGCCGAGGTGATCCGGCCGCAGCTGACCGAGGAGTTCGCCTACAAGAACCCCATGGAAGTGCCGAAGCTCGAGAAGATCGTCATCAACATGGGCGTCGGCGAAGCCGCGGCCGATGGCAAGAAGCTCGATGCGGCGGTCGCCGAGATGACGGCCATCGCCGGGCAGAAGCCGGTGCGCACCAAGGCGAAGAAGGCCATCGCGGGCTTCAAGATCCGCGAAGGCCAGGCGATCGGTTGTAAGGTGACGCTGCGTAAGGCGCGGATGTACGAGTTCCTCGACCGGCTCGTCACCATTGCCATGCCGCGCGTGCGGGATTTCCGTGGCCTGCCGGCCAACCGTGGCTTCGATGGTCGTGGCAACTTCGCCATGGGCCTGAAGGAGCAGATCGTGTTCCCCGAGATCAACTATGATCGGGTGGACACGGTCCGCGGCATGGACATCCAGTTCGTCACCACGGCGAAGACCGACAAGGAAGCCAAGGCGCTGTTGACGGCGTTCCAGCTTCCGTTTGCCAAGTAACTTTGGCACCAACATATCTTGGGAAAACCACCCGCTCGTAAGTGGGCAGGTTCCGGAGGATGAAGACCGCATGGCCAAGACTTCGGCAGTCCAGAAGAACAAGCGGCGCGAGAAGCTCTCGCAGACGCATGCCGCCAAGCGCGCCCTGCTGAAAAGCGTGGTGATGGACCGCACCCTGCCGGTTGAGGAGCGCTTCGAGGCGACCCTCAAGCTGGCGCAACTGCCGCGCAATGGCGCCGCCAACCGGGTTCGCCTGCGTTGCGAGCTGACCGGCCGCGCGCGTGGCAACTATCGTAAGTTCAAGCTCAGCCGAAACATGCTGCGGGAATTGGCCAATACGGGTCAGTTGCCTGGCGTGACCAAGGCCAGCTGGTAAGGGGGCGGGGATATGTCTTTGTCCGATCCGCTCGGGGATCTGTTGACCCGAATCCGCAACGCCCAGCGGGCCCGGCAGACGCGTTGCGTCGCCCCGGCCAGCCGGTTGCGGACCGATGTGCTCGATGTGCTGAAGCGCGAAGGCTATATCCGCGCCTGGCGCGTCGAGGCGGAGCGTCCTGGCATCAGCCGCATCGAGATCGAGCTGAAGTATTCGGAAGGTGAGCCCGCCATCAAGGAGATCATGCGTGTCTCCAAGCCTGGCCGGCGCGTCTATTCGAAGATCAAGGAACTGCCGAAGTTCTACAATGGCCTCGGCATCTCCATCCTCTCCACGCCGCGTGGCGTGATGAGCGACACCGAGGCCCGCGTCGCCAATGTTGGCGGCGAAGTCCTCTGCCGCGTGTTCTGAGGGAGGGATAGAGAATGTCGCGCGTCGGCAAGTATCCCGTTCCCGTTCCGGCTGGCGTCCAGGTGGCGCTGCAGGGTCGGACCGTGGTGGCCAAGGGCAAGAACGGTGAGCTCAAGCTTGACCTCACCGATTATGTGGATGTGGAGATCGGCAACGACCTCGTTGCGGTGAAGCCGCGCGGTGGCGATCGCCGGGCCCGCACCATGTGGGGCACCACTCGCAGCCTCATCAACAGCATGGTGACCGGCGTTTCCACGGGCTTCACCAAGTCCATGGAGATCCAGGGCACCGGCTACCGTGCCGCGGTGCAGGGCAGCGACCTCATTCTGAACCTTGGGTTCAGCCATGAAGTCCGCTATCCGGTGCCGGCCGGCATCAAGATCACCTGCGAGCGTCCGACGGCCATCAAGGTCGAAGGCGCGGACAAGCGCCAGGTTGGTCAGGTTGCCGCCGAAATCCGCGCCTGGCGTGGCCCGGAGCCCTACAAGGGCAAGGGTGTGCGCTACACCGATGAGCAGATCCTCCGTAAGGAGGGTAAGAAGAAGTAATGTCCGACAAGCTCGCATTGCAGACGCGGCGCCGGTCCCGGCTCCGCTACCAGCTCAAGATCAAAAGCGGGGGCCGTCCGCGGCTTTCCGTTTTCCGCTCGGGCCGGCACATCTACGCTCAGGTCATCGACGACGCGCAGGGCCGCACCCTTGCCGCTGCCTCCTCTCTGGAGAAGGCGATGCGCGAGGCGCTGAAGACCGGCGCGGACAAGGAAGCCGCGGCGACTGTCGGCAAGCTGGTGGCGGAACGCGCCCTGGCCGCTGGCGTCGAGAAGGTCGTCTTCGACCGCGGGCCTTACCTGTATCATGGCCGGGTCAAGGCCCTGGCCGACGCCGCCCGCGAGGGCGGGCTGTCGTTCTGAGGATGGCATAGATGGCACGTACCCCCCATAGCGGTGGCGGCGGCGAGCATGGTGGCGAGGGCGGTGACCGCCGTCGTCGCGGCCGCGGCCGTGAGAATGAGAACCGCCAGGAGCGCGGTGACGGCGACGAGCTGAAGGACAAGCTGGTCACCATCAACCGCGTCGCCAAGGTGGTGAAGGGCGGCCGTCGGTTCAGCTTCGCTGCGCTGGTGGTTGTCGGCGACCAGAAGGGTCGCGTTGGTTGGGGTGCCGGCAAGGCGCGCGAAGTCCCGGAAGCCATCCGCAAGGCGACCGAGCAGGCGAAGCGCACCATGATCCGCGTCCCGATGCGGGAAGGTCGGACCCTGCACCACGATGTCCTGGGTGAGTTCGGCGCTGGCCGGGTCATCCTGCGGGCAGCGCCCGCGGGTACCGGCATCATCGCCGGCGGCCCAATGCGTGCGGTGTTCGAGACGCTCGGCATGGGCGACGTCGTTGCCAAGTGCACCGGGTCGACCAACCCGCATAACATGATCAAGGCCACCTTCGCGGCCCTGACCCGCAGCACGAGTCCCCGTGCCGTCGCCTCCCGGCGTGGCAAGAAGGTCTCCGACCTGCTCGGCCCGCGCAAGGACCAGGCCCCGGCGGAAGCGCCGCAGGAGGCTGCCAGTGTCTGACGCAAGCAAGCCGACCGTGAAGGTGACCCAGATCGGGTCCCCCATCGGTCGCAAGCCTGGCCAGCGGGAGACGCTGATCGGGCTCGGGCTGAACAAGATGCACCGTTCGCGGGAGTTGGAGGATACTCCTTCGGTCCGCGGCATGATCCGTAAGGTCGCCCACCTGTTGAAGGTCGGGGACTGAGGACCGCGCCATGAAACTGAATGAACTGCGCGACAACGACGGCGCGCGCTACAAGTCGAAGCGCCTCGGCCGCGGCATCGGCTCCGGCAAGGGCAAGACTTCCGGCAAGGGTGTGAAGGGCCAGAAGGCCCGTTCGGGCGTGGCGCTCAACGGCTTCGAAGGCGGTCAGCTGCCGATCTATCGCCGGATGCCGAAGCGTGGGTTCGTGAACATCTTCCGCAAGGAATATGCCCCACTGAACCTGTCTGCACTGGAGAAGGCGATCGACGAAGGCCGGCTGCCGGCCGGTGAGCCGATCGACGAGGCCTCGCTGCGGGCTGCCGGCATCGTTCGTGCCGGTACCAAGCTGGCCGGCATCCGCTTGCTGGGCCACGGCACGCTGACCAAGGCGGTGACCATCACCGTCTCCGGCGCTTCCGCTTCGGCGGTGGCTGCGGTGCAGGCGGCAGGCGGGACCATTACCCTGCTGGTTGCGCCCAAGGTGGAAGAAGCTTCCGCCGAAGCATGATGCTTGCCGTCCGGAAGGCTTGTCGGGCCACCGGACGGTCGCTACCTAGGGAAAGGTTCGTGGCTGCGGCGCCAGGCCGAGGGGTTTCCTCTCGGTTGGGGGCGCCGCTGTCGTGAGGAGGGTATAGGGTCCATGGCCTCCGCAGCGGAACAGCTTGCGGCCAATCTCAATCTCGGTGTCCTGTCCAAGGCCACCGAATTGAAGAAGCGCCTCTGGTTCACCCTCGGTGCATTGATCGTCTATCGGATCGGTACTTATGTGCCGGTGCCCGGAGTCGATGCTGCCGTCATGGGCGAGATCCTTCGCCAGCACGGCGGTGGCATTCTCGGCATGTTCGATATGTTCACCGGTGGCGCGCTGGGCCGGATGACGGTCTTTGCCCTGAACATTATGCCGTATATCTCGGCCAGCATTATCATCCAGTTGATGACGGCGGCCGTTCCGGCACTCGAGACCTTGAAAAAGGAAGGCGAGTCGGGCCGGAAGAAGATCAACCAGTATACCCGTTACCTGACGGTGCTGATTGCCATCTTCCAGGCCTGGGGCATTGCGGTCGGCCTCGAGAGCATGCGGGGCAATTTCGGGCCCGCTGTGGGCGATCCCGGGATGTTCTTCCGCATCTCCTGCGTCATTACGCTGGTTGGTGGAACCATGTTCCTGATGTGGTTGGGTGAGCAGATCACCGCCCGCGGGGTCGGAAACGGCATTTCGTTGATCATCTTCGCCGGCATCGTCGCCAATCTGCCGCATGCCCTGGTGGCGACGCTCGAGCTTGGCCGGACCGGTGCGCTCTCGACCTTCTTCATCATCTTCTTCTTGCTGATCGCGCTCGGCGTCATCGCCCTGGTGGTCTTCGTGGAACGGGCGCAGCGGCGCATTCCGGTGCAGTATCCGAAGCGCCAGGTCGGCAACCGGATGTTCGGCGGCGAGAACACGCACTTGCCGCTGAAGTTGAATACCGCCGGCGTCATCCCGCCTATCTTCGCATCCTCCCTGCTGCTGCTGCCTGCGACGGTGGCCGGCTTCGCCGCGGACCCGAATGCGGAGGGTTGGCTCAGCACCATCACCAATGCCCTGGCCCATGGTCAGCCCCTGTACATGGCCTTGTACATGGCCCTGATCATCTTCTTCGCCTTCTTCTATACCGCCGTGGTCTTCAACCCGGTCGAGACGGCGGACAACCTGAAGAAATACGGCGGTTTCGTCCCGGGTATCCGGCCCGGCCAGCATACCGCGGATTATTTTGACCGGGTTCTGACGCGGCTGACCGGCGTCGGTGCCCTCTACCTCTGCCTCGTGTGCATCCTGCCCGAATTGCTCATCAGCAACTATGGCGTCCCTTTCTACTTCGGAGGGACCTCGCTGCTGATCATCGTTTCCGTTACGATGGATACGGTGGCGCAGGTGCAGTCGCATCTCTTCGCCCATCAGTATGAAGGCCTGATCCGCAAGGCGCGGCTGGGCGGTCGCGGTTCGCCGCGGCCACGTTGAGGCGCTGCAACGGGTTGAAGCAGCGGCGAAGGCCGCGACGTGCATGGGGGAACGACCGATGAACCTGATCCTGCTGGGTCCGCCAGGGGCCGGTAAAGGCACCCAGGCCAAACGTCTCGAGGACCGCTACGGTCTGAAGCAGATCTCCACCGGGGATATGCTGCGGGCCGAAGTGCGCTCCGGCAGCGAGATTGGCCAGCAGGCCAAGGCCATCATGGAACGTGGTGAGTTGGTCCCCGATGCCATCATCATCGCCATGCTGGCCGCCCGGGTGGCTCTGCCAGACGTCGCCCAGGGGTTCATCCTGGACGGCTTCCCCCGGACCGTGCCGCAGGCGGAAGCGCTGGACCTGGTGCTCAAGGGCAAATCCATGCCCTTGCATCATGTAATCGAGCTGCAGGTGGATGATGCGGCGCTGGTCGACCGGATCGCCGGACGCTTCACCTGCTCCAAGTGTGGCGAGGGCTACCACGACCACTTCAAGCCTCCAGCCAAGGCCGGGGTTTGCGATATCTGCGGCAGTGCCGGTTTCACCCGGCGTGCCGACGACAAGGCGGAGCTGGTGGCGGCGAGGCTTGATGCCTATCACCGCCAGACGGCACCCTTGCTGCCTTACTATGCCGCCCAGGGGATACTCCGGGTGGTGGACGGCATGGCTGAAATGAACGAGGTCGCGTCCCAGGTGGAAGCGATCCTCGGTCCGGTGCCGAAGACGGATTGATGCCAAGGGTTGACTCGCAAGGGGTCGCGGTATAGTCCGCACCCCTCGCGGTCAGCGGAAGCCTTCCGGGCATTCCCGGCTGCGCTTTCGTCTATGGCATCATTTGGGTTGATCATGTCGTCGCGGGTGGCTCACGCCACTTTCGGCGAGAGCAGGAGCGACAGGCTCCAGGAGCTGAGCAGTGGCGCGCATCGCCGGAGTGAATATCCCCACGAATAAGCGCGTGCAAATCTCGCTGCGCTATATCTACGGCATCGGCCCGAAGAACGCGGTCGAGATCTGCAGCAAGCTCGGCATCCCCGAGGACCGTCGCGTCAACCAGCTGACGGATGAGGAAATTCTCCGCATCCGTGAGCTGATCGACCGTGAGTACCGCGTCGAGGGTGACCTCCGTCGTGAAGTGGCGATGAACATCAAGCGGCTGATGGACATGGCCTGCTACCGCGGTCTGCGCCATCGTCGGGGCCTCCCGGTCCGTGGTCAGCGCACGCATACCAATGCCCGGACCCGCAAGGGCAAGGCGGTGGCGATTGCCGGCAAGAAGAAGGTGACGAAGTAATATGGCCCGCGATCCCAAGGGCGCCCGCGCGCCCCGCAAGAAGGAACGGAAGAACATCTCTTCCGGCGTGGCCCATGTGCTCGCCTCCTTCAACAATACCATCGTGACCATCACGGATGCCCAGGGCAATGCCATTGCCTGGTCGTCCTCCGGCAGCCAGGGCTTCAAGGGCAGCCGGAAGTCCACCCCCTATGCGGCGCAGGTCGCGGCCGAGGACGCTGGCCGCAAGGCCCGCGAACACGGGATGGAGCAGCTGGAGATCATGGTGAGCGGCCCCGGTTCGGGCCGTGAATCGGCGCTCCGCGCCCTGCAGGCGGTCGGTTTCTACGTCACCGCCATCCGGGACGTGACGCCCATTCCGCACAACGGCTGCCGCCCGCGCAAGCGTCGTCGCGTCTGACCTGACGCGTCTGGTGTTTCGTGTGGCTGGCCTAGGAGACTGCTCGTGATCGAGAGGAATTGGCGGTCGCTCATCCGGCCCGAGAAGCTGGGTGTGGAGGTCGGAGCCGACCCCGACCGCACGGCGACCATCGTCGCCGAACCGCTGGAGCGCGGCTTCGGCATGACGCTCGGCAATGCGATCCGTCGCGTGCTGCTGTCGTCCCTCCAGGGGGCGGCGGTCACGGCGCTGCGCATCGACGGCGTGCTGCATGAATTCAGCAGCATCCAGGGCGTCCGCGAGGACGTGACCGATCTCGTGCTGAACGTGAAGCAGCTGGCCATCCGGATGCAGGGCGAGGGGCCGAAGCGCCTCCAGCTCACTGCGACCGGCCCCGGCGAGGTCACCGCCGGCCAGATCCAGACGACCGGCGACATCGAGATCGCCAACCCCGATCTGGTGATCTGCACGCTCGACGACGGCGCCAAGCTGTCGATGGAATTCACCGTTGGCACCGGCAAGGGCTACGTCCCTGCCGTGATGAACCGGCCGGAAGATGCCCCGATCGGGCTGATCCCGATCGATGCCATCTACTCGCCGGTGCGCCGCGTGGCCTATCGCGTCGAGCCGACCCGCGTCGGCCAGGTGACGGACTACGACAAGCTCGTCATGACCGTCGAAACCGACGGCACGGTGGCGCCCGAGGATGCGGTGGCACTCGCCGCCCGTATCCTGCAGGACCAGCTGCAGCTCTTCATCAACTTCGACGAGCCGCGCGAGCGGAAGGTCGAGGAAGAGCGTGACGACCTGCCCTTCAACCGCAACCTGCTGCGCAAGGTCGACGAGCTCGAGCTCTCCGTCCGTTCCGCGAACTGCCTGAAGAACGACAACATCGTCTACATCGGCGATCTCGTTCAGAAGACCGAGCAGGAAATGCTGCGGACCCCGAACTTCGGCCGCAAGTCGCTGAACGAGATCAAGGAAGTGCTTGCTTCCATGGGCCTCGGGCTCGGCCTGACCGTGACCGGTTGGCCGCCGGAAAACATCGAAGATCTGGCGAAGAAGCTGGAAGAGCCGTTCTAGCCTCCTCGTCAACCCAGGGAAACCAGTACCATGCGTCACGGAATGGCGGGGCGGAAGCTCAACGTCACCTCTACCCACCGGCTCGCCATGTTCCGCAACATGGCGACCAGCCTGCTGAAGCACGAGCAGATCACCACCACCCTGCCCAAGGCGAAGGAACTGCGTCCCTACGTGGAGCGGATCATCACCCTCGGCAAGCGTGGCGGCCTGCATGCGCGGCGCCAGGCCTATGCCCAGATCATGGACGAGAAGGTGGTGGACAAGTTGTTCACGACCATCGCCGATCGCTACAAGACCCGGGCTGGCGGCTACACCCGCGTGCTCAAGGCCGGCATCCGCTATGGCGATGCCGCGACCATGGCGGTGATCGAGCTGATCGACCGTGACCCGGCCGCCAAGGGCCTGGACAGCGGCCCGAAGATGGAACGCGCCCCGGAAGCGGACGAAGCCGAAGCCGGCTGAGGCCGGCTCCACAGGCATCGGTGATCAGGCGGCAGGGCAACCTGCCGCCTTTTTCATGCCGTCAGCCCGGCTGTTGCCGGGCCATCACCACCTCTCCATGCGGCAGTCCCGGCAATGCCTCCACGGACACGGGGTCCAGCGCGCCCGCGCTGCCGATCCGCCAGAAGCTGAAGTCCAACTCCTCGTGCAGCCAGTGGACCAGCGCCTGCAGATCGCTGCGGACCGCCATCATGGGCGCCGACCATTCGGTAACGATGCGCAGATCGGGTGAGCGCATCAGCAGCGCCAGGGCACCACGCAGGATCTGCGGCTCCGATCCTTCCGCGTCCATCCGCAACAGGTCCAGCGCCGGGACCGCAGCCAATGCCCCGTCCAGCGTTACCGCCGGCACCCGGGCCCGGCGGGAGTAATTCGCGGTCTCACCCTCCAGGGCGAGATGGCCGCTGCCGATATGGTCGGGGTCGCTGGTGAACTCCACCAGCCCGGGCGCATCCAGGGCGGCCACCGGATGCAACGTGACCAGGCCAGCGAGCCCATTCACCGCCAGCGTCGCCCGCAGCAGCGGCAGCACCGCAGGATTGGCCTCGAAGCTGTCGATATGCCCGGCCGGACCGATGGCCTCGGCCATCGCCAGGGTATGGTAGCCCATATTGGCCCCCACCTCCGCGACGATATGCCCGGGCCTTAGCAGGCGTACCAGCACGGCTTCCACATCGGCTTCCCAGACGCCGTAGGTGGCGATATGCGGGGTCAGGCCGAGGTCGCGGGTATCCAGGAAGATCTTCTGCCCGCGATGGGTCAAGGCCACGGCGCGGCCGTCACCCAGGTAGCAATAGGCCTGGGGCTGACGGCCCGGGACCGGCGGGGCCAGCACTTGCGCCGCGGCTTCGGTCCCCTGCCGCATCCGGCGCAATATTCCGCGCCAGGGTGCCTTCCCGCGGCTCTCGATCGCCATGCCAGCCAGACCTCCGCTGCGCGACCCGCCGAGCGGCAGGGCGCCTTGCGCACATGTGCCCCAGCCCAAGGCGCGCCACAACCGCACTCGCTTGCGCCTCGGTAACGGCCGGCGGACACTCCCGCGCCGGATAAGGTTCGGGGGAGACATCAATCGTGAAACATCTGCTGCTGGCCGGCATCGCGGCCATCGCCTTGCAATCGGCCGCCGCCCAGGCCGAACTGCTGATCTCGGTCAACGACAACAAGGTAGTCTTGGACAATGGCAATGCCCGCACGGTGCGGGAGCCCGCGCCGGATACGCTGACGGTCATCGACCTAGCGGCCAGCCCGCCCAGGGTCCGCGCCGAGATCACCGTGCCCACCAGCGTGGTCGGCCCGCCGCTCTCGGTCGCCATCACGCCGGATGAACGCCTGGCCCTGGTGACGGCAAACCAGAAGGCGGACCCGGCCGATGCCGGCAAGCTGGTGCCCGGCACGACCATGGCCGTCGTCGACCTGACCGTGAGCCCGCCCCGCGTCACCGCCACCCTCCCGACCGGCGCCGGCCCCGCCGGGGTCTCGATCAACCGCGCCGGCACCATGGCCCTGGTCGCCAACCGCGCGGAGGGCACGGTCAGCATCTACCGCATCGCCAATGGCCAAGTGACCGGCCATGGCAAGGTCGAGATCGGCCCGGTGTCCTCGGAAGTCTCCCATGTCGCCTTCACGCCCGATGGCCGCCATGCCCTGGTCACCCGCTACGGGGACCATTCGATCAATGTCCTGCAGATCGACGGCGACCGCGTGGTGAAGCTGGACCGCGAGATCACCACCGGCGTGCGCCCCTATGGCCTCGCCATCACGCCCGATGGCCGCAATGCCGTGGTCGCCAATATCGGCCGCGGCACCGGGGATGCGGATACCGTCAGCCTCATCGACCTGACGCGGGAGCCGTTCCGCGTGGTGGATACCGTCAGCGTCGGGCAGACGCCCGAGGGCATCCAGGTCAGCCCGGACAACCGCCATGCCGCCGTCACGGTCATGAACGGTTCCAACAAGCCGGCCGGCTCGCCCTTTGCCGGCAATGGCCTGGTGAAGATGCTCCGCATCGAGAATGGCCGCCTCTCGGTCGTGTCCGAGGCCCAGGTCGGCACCTGGTCCCAGGGGGTGGCCTTCTCGGCCGATGGCCGGATGCTCTTCGTCGGCAACATGGTGGAGAAGGACATCTCCGTCTTCCGCGTCGCCGAGGATGGCAAGCTGGCCGAAGGTGGCCCGCGCATCCGCCTTTCCGGCGGCTCCGCCGCCCTCCGCACCGCGGACCGCGCGCGGTAGCGGCAATACCCGGCGTGCTGCTGCGGCTCGCGCCGGGCATCTTCGTGCTTCTCTGGTCGGGCGGCTATACGGCCATCCGGCTGGCGCTCGACCATGCCGAGCCGCTGACCCTGCAGGCGCTGCGCTACGGGATCGTGGTCGCCGGCCTGCTGCCGCTCTGGGCCCTGCTCCGCCCCGGCCTGCCGCCGGCGCGGGTGGTCTGGCACCTGCTGCGCATGGGGCTGCTGGTGCAATTCGCCTATTTCGCGGCCTGCAACCTCGCCCAGGCCCATGGCATGACGCCGGCCGGGCTGGCGCTCTGCCTGGCCCTGCAGCCGATCATCGTCGCCATCCTGGCGCCCTGGCTGACCGGGGAGGCCGTGGGCGCCCATAGCTGGGCCGGACTGCTCTGCGCCCTGGCCGGCTGCGGCGCGGTCATCCTCAGCGGCAGCGCCCTCGGGCCACAAGGCTGGCTCGGGCTGGTCTTCGGCCTGCTGGCCCTGGGCACCCTGACCGGCGGCGCCCTGCTGGAACGCCGGGGCGGGGCACCGGTGCATCCGGTGGTCTCCAACCTGGTGCTCTATACCGTCGGGCTGCTCGCCACCCTGCCGCTGGCGGCCGCGACCGAGACCATGCGGGTGGATTGGTCCGCCGGGCTGGTCTGGCCGCTGCTCTATCTCGTCGTCGCCAATTCCCTGGTGGCGACGACGCTGCTGCTGATGATGATCCGGGCGGGTGGTGCCGCCCGCGCCTCGGCCCTGCTGTTCCTGGTGCCGCCGCTGGCCGCGGCCATGGCCTGGGTGGTCCTCGGCCAGTCCATGGCGCCGCTCGCCTGGGCCGGGACCGGCCTCGCCGCACTCGGCGTCGCGCTCGCCCGGCGCAAACCGGCCGGTTGACCGTCGGCCCATCCGGTCCCTAGCCTGCTGGCAATACTCCGGTCCGAGACAAGAAAGGCACGCTTCCCATGGCCCATCGCGGTCTGCGCTTCGGCATCTTCCTGGCGCCTTTCCACCGGGTGGGCGACAACCCGACCCTGGCGCTGGGCCGCGACCTCGAGCTGATCTCCTGGCTCGACAGCCTGGGCTACGACGAGGCCTGGATCGGCGAGCACCATTCGGCCGGCTGGGAGATCATCGCCAGCCCGGAGATCTTCATCGCCGCCGCGGCCGAGCGCACCAAGCACATCATGCTCGGCTCCGGCGTGACCTCGCTGCCCTACCATCACCCCTTCCTGGTGGCGCAGCGCTTCGTTCAGCTCGACCACATGACGCGCGGCCGCGCCATGCTCGGCTGCGGCCCCGGCGCCCTGGTCTCCGATGCCTACATGATGGGCATCAAGGCGGAGGATCAGCGCCGGATGATGGATGAGAGCCTCGGCGCCATCATGAAGCTGCTGGCCTGCGAGGAGCCGGTGACGATGAAGACCGACTGGTTCGAGCTGAACCAGGCCCGCCTCCACCTCGCCCCCTATACCTATCCGCACTTCCCCATCGCCGTGGCCTCGGCCACCACGCCGTCGGGCGTGCAGACGGCGGGCAAGTACGGCGTCGGCCTGCTCTCGCTCGGCGCCGGGCTGCCCGGCGGCAATGCCAAGCTGGCCGACTACTGGCGCCAGGGCGAGGCCGAGGCCGAGAAGCACGGCAAGACCTTCAACCGCGACGGCTGGCGCCTGGTCATCAACATGCATTGCGCCGAGGAGGATGAGCGCGCCTTCCGCGACGTCGCCCGCGGCGAGCGGATGGAGACGCTGTCCTACTTCAGCGAGACCCTGGGCCGCCCGCCAATGCGCAGCGAGAATCCGCTCGGCGATGGGCTCAAGGCCGGCACCACCCTGGTCGGCAGCCCCGAGACCATCATCAAGGGCATCGAGCGCCTGCTGGAATACACCGAGGGAGGGGCCGGCGGGGTGCTGTTCCGCGCCCATGAATGGGCCAACCGCGAGGACACGCTGCGCAGCTTCGAGCTTTTCGCCCGCTGGGTCATGCCGCATTTCCAGGGCAGCCTGACCATGCCGCTGCAATCCCGCGAATGGTGCAGCGAGAACCGCCAGGGCATCTTCGGCCCCAGCATGAATGCGTTGCGTAAGGCCTTCGTCGATGCCGGGCAGGATGTGCCCGACCACATGCGGATGAAGCTGCACACCGGGAAGGTCGACCTCTAGCCGAAGGGCGGGGGGAGGGGCCTCCCTCCCCCTACCGCAGCGGCGCCACCACCAGCGCCTTCGCCCGTGACACGACCGCCCCGCTGACCATCCGCGCGCCCTCTGGCCCCGCTTCCAGCCGCAGCACCCGGTCGTGGTGCCGCGCCAGCCCATCCCGGTGGCCGATCGAGACCAGGGTCGAGCCCACCAGCTCCACCGCGAAGAGGCCCATCAGCGCCGCCTGGCCCACCTCGTCCAACGCCGAGGTCGCCTCGTCCAGCAGCACCCAGGCCGGACGGTGCAGCAGCAGCCGGGCGAAGCCGATCCGCTGCTGCTGGCCCAGGCTGAGGGTGCGGTCCCAGCGCCCCGCCTCGTCCAGCCGCCCGACCAGGGCCGGCAAGCCGCAGCGGATCAGCGCCGCCTGCACCGCCGCATCGGGAAAGACCCCGGCCGGTGCCGGATAGCTCACCGCCTCGCGCAGGGTGCCGAGCGGCAGGTAGGGCCGCTGCGGCAGGATCATCATGGCCTCCCGGGCCGGTGCCCGCACCCGGCCGCTGCCCCAGGGCCATAGCCCCGCCACCGCGCGGAACAGGGTGCTCTTGCCGGTGCCGCTCTCGCCCTGGATCAGCACCCGCTGCCCGGCGCGGATCACCGCGCTGGCCTCGGCCACCAGCACCGTCCCATCGGGGCCGCGCAGCGACAGCCCCTCGAAGGCCAGGACCTCCCCGCCTTCCTCGACCGCGATGCCGCCCGCGGCGCCCAGCGCCTCGGCCGCGTCGAGGCTGTCCTCGAGCGCCACGATCCGCTCCACATGGCTGCGCCAATCGGCCAGCCGCGGCCAGTTCTCCTGGAACCAGGACAGCGACTTCACCACCTCGACGAAGGCCTGGGCCAGTTGCATCAGCGTGCCGAGCGTCAGCGCCCCGGCGAAATAGACCGGGCTCGCCAGCAGCAGCGGCACCACCGCGGCGACCATCCCGTAGCCCGAGCCCAGCCACATCAGCTGCCGCTCGGTCCGCAGCAGCTGGTGCATCGTGCCGACCACCCGGGCGAAGGCGCCGCGCAGCCCGACCGCCTCATCCGGCCCGCCGCGGATCAGTGCCACCGCCTCGGCGCTTTCGCGCAGGCGCACCAGGGCGAAGCGATGGTCGGATTCGGTCTGGTTGCGGCGGATATTGATATCGACCAGCGGCCGGCCGATCAGCCAGGTCAGCACCCCGCCCGCCAGCGCATAGAACACCGCCACCAGCACCAGGCTGCCCGGCACCGCGACGCCGCCCAGCCGTACAACGCTCGACAATACCCAGAGCACGCCGGCGAAGGAGACCAGGGTCAGCACCGCATGCAGCAGCCCGGTCGCCAGATCGACCGCCATGACGGTCGCCCAGCGGGTATTCTCGCTGATCCGCTGGTCCGGATTGTCGGCGGCATCGGGCAGCAGCCCCATCCGGTAGTGACAGGCATCCGCCAGCCAGCGTTCCTGCAGATGGTGGACCAGCCAGCGGCGCCAGCGCAGCGCCAGCATCTGGCGGGCCCAGAGCTGCGACACCGCGATCGCCATGCTCAGCCCCGCCAGCAGCAGGAACAGCCCGACCTGACCGCTGCTCTGCACCGGGTCGCGCTGCTCCAGCGCATTGAAGAAGTCCCTGTGCCAGAGATTCAGCCGCAGCTGCGTGCCGATCTGCGCCAGGGTCAGGACCAGCGTGGCGGCGGTCAGCCCCCAGGCAACGCGACGCTCCTCGGAGGCGTACCAGCCGCGGGCCATGCGCCAAGTACGCCGGAAAGGGCCTTGGGAAGGAGGCGGTGCAGCCAAGCCAGGATCTCCCATGCGATGCGATATCGCATGGAATATACAAAATTTTGTGAGCGCCGCCATTCAAATGAGGCGGAAATGGGGCGCGCCCGCCCCACCTGTGACATTCGTGATGCTACATCGTGGCACCGAGAACCCAGGGCGCGAACTCCGCCGCACCGAAATCGAAGCTCTCGCTTTTCGTCCGCTCGCCGCTCGCGGTCCGCAGCATCTGCTGGAAGATCCGCTCGCCGACCTGCTGCACCGTCTCCTCGCCGGTGACGATGGTGCCGCAGTTGATGTCCATGTCGTCGGACATCCGTTCGTACATGACCGAATTGGTCGCCAGCTTGATCGAGGGTGTCGGCTTGCAGCCGAAGACGCTGCCCCGCCCGGTGGTGAAGCAGAGCAAATTGGCGCCGCCCGCCACCTGCCCGGTCGCCGCCACCGGGTCGTAGCCCGGCGTATCCATGAAGACGAAGCCCTTCGCGGTGACCGGCTCCGCATAGCGCACCACATCCACCAGGTTGGTCGAGCCACCCTTGGCCATGGCACCCAGCGACTTCTCGAGGATGGTCGTCAGCCCCCCCAGCTTGTTGCCCGGCGACGGATTGGCATCCATCTCCGCCCCCTCGCGCGCGCAATAGGCTTCCCACCAATGCATCACGTCGACCAGCTTCTGGCCGACCGCAGGGCTCACCGCCCGCCGCGTCAGCAGGTGCTCGGCGCCATAGGTCTCCGGGCTCTCGCTCAGGATCACCGTGCCGCCGTTCCGCACCACCAGGTCGCTGGCGACGCCGAGCGCCACATTCGCCGTGATCCCCGAATACCCATCCGAGCCACCGCATTGCAGCGCCACGCACAACTCGCTCACCGGCACCGTCGTGCGCTTCACTTGGTTCGCCTCGGCCACCACCTCGCGCACGAAGTCGATCCCGGCCTGCACGGTCTTCCGCGTGCCGCCCATCTCCTGGATATCCATGTTGCGGAGCCGGCCGGAGAGCTTCTGCTCATCCAGCAGCCCACCGATCTGGTTGACCTCGCAGCCCAGGCCGATGGCGATGACGTTGCTGAAATTGGCATGCCGGGCGAAGCCGCCGAGGGTCCGCCGCAGCAGGGTCAGCGGCTCGCCCTGGGTCATGCCGCAGCCGGTCTTGTGGGTCAGCGCCACCACGCCGTCGACGTTCGGCCATTCCGCCAGCGGGTCCTCACCGGTCAGCGGGTTGCGGCGGAAGGCCTGGGCGATCAGCTCCGCCACATGCGCCGAGCAATTCACGCTGGTGACGATGCCGATGTAATTCCGCGTGGCGACCCGCCCATCCGCCCGGCGGATGCCCTGGAAGGTCGCCGGCTCGGCGGCATAGTCGGTCGGCTTCGCATCCACGCCCCAGGCATAGTCGCGGGAAAAGTCGCCCATCGCCAGGTTGTGGGTATGCACCCACTGCCCGGGCGAGACCGGCTCCGTGGTGAAGCCGATGATCTGGCCGTAGCGCTTCACTGCCTCGCCCGGCGCATGGAAGCGCACCGCCACCTTGTGCCCGGCCGGGATGCGCGCGGTGGCGACCACGTTCGGCGCGACCGGCGTTCCCGGCGGCAGCACCTGCCGGGCGATGACGACGCCATCCTCGGGGTGCAGGGCGATGATAGGCGGCTGGGTGATGGCATCCATGGCTTGAGGCTCCCTTTGACGGGAGATTAGCAGCCCTCCGGTGCCCCCGCATCCTCCTCCGCCCCCACATCCTCGGCCAATGCCAGGCGGCTGGCCAGCAACTCCCCCCGGCGTTCCAGCAACGGATGCGCCACCACGGCCAGATGGCCGCCGACCCGCCGCAGGTCCCGCACCGCATCCAGCAGCAGCCCGGCCGCCCCGCCGCCCTCGGCCGCGCTCAACGCGCCATCCTCGGCCAGCCGCCGCGCCGCATCGCGCTCCGCCGCCCGCAGCCCTTCCTTGCCGCGCACCAGCCGCCGCGCCGCCTCGGCGTCCTCCATCATGAAGACCGCGATCGCCAGCCGGAGCTGGTCCAGCAAGGTCCCGTGCAGCGCCGCGATCTCCCGCGCCGGCTCCGCCCCCAGCGCCACGCCGCGCCGCAGCCGCTTGGCCGCATGCCGCACCAGGTCGCGCTCCACCACATCGGCGGCATGTTCCAGCGCGATGGCGAAGGCCTGCACCTCGGCCAGCCGCCGCCGCTCCTCCTCGCCCAGCGCCTCCTGCGGGATGCGGGCGAGGTAGCCATGCACCGCCCGGTGCAGCCGGTCGACCACGTCGTCCATCCGGCTGATGACCCGCGTCGCCTCCCGGTCATGCCCGCGGAAGGCTTCGGCCGAGCCCTTCAGCATCGCCTCCAGCTGGTCGGCCATCCGCAGTACCTCGCGTGCGCCATTGGCCAGGGCGACGGAGGGTGTCTCCAGCGCCGCCTCGTCCAGGTAGCGCGGCGCCGCCGCATCGGCCGCGGCATCGCGTTCCGGCAGCAGCCGCCGCACCAGGGCCGCAAGGCCCGGCAGCAGCGGCAGCGCCAGCACCCCGGTCGCCAGGTTGAAGGCGAGATGCGCATTGGCCACCAGCCGGGCCGGCGCGGCGTCCAGCGCCAGCAGCCAGCCCGTCGCCTGCGGCAGCAGCGCCAGCACCACCGCGCAGCCGACCAGACGGTTGATGAGATTGCCCGCCGGCACCCGCAGCCGCGCCGCATCCTCCCGGTCGCCACCCGCCTCCAGCAGCGGGTTCAGCGCGCTGCCGAGATTGGCCCCGAGCACCATGGCGATCGAGGCCTCCGGGGTCACCGCGCCGCTGCCGGCCAGCCCGGCGACGAACAATACCCCCGCCACGCTGGAGTGCGCCGCCCAGGCCACCACCGCGGCCAGCAGCAGGTTGGGCAGGGGCAACTCGGCCACCGCCTCCAGCAGCGCCCGCAGGGTGGGGGAAGCCTCCACCGGCGCCATCGTCTCCACCATCTGGTGCAGCGCCAGCAGCATCAGCCCAAGCCCGATGGCGACCCGCCCGAGGTCCCGCACCTGCTGCCGCTTGCCACGGCGAAAGGCCAGCACGCCGGCCAGCACCAGCGCCGGGAAGACCGCCGTCACATCGAAGGACAGCAGCTGCACGATCAGCGCGGTGCCGACATTGGCGCCCAGCATGGCCGCCAGCGCCGGCGCCAGCCCCACCGCCCCGGCCGCGGCGAAGGAGCCGACCATCAGCGCCGTCGCCGTGCTGGACTGCAGCGCCGCCGTCACCCCGAGCCCGGCCAGGAAGGCCCGCCCGCGGCTGCCCAGCGCCACCCCCAGCACCTGTCGCAACCGGCTGCCGAAGGCCCGCTGAACCCCGCTCTGGACCATATGCAGGCCCCAGAGCAGCAGTGCTGCCTCCCCCGCCAGTTCCAGCAGCAGCCGTGCCTCCGCCATGCCAAGCACCTCCGTCGTCGGCCGTCCCAACGACCCAGGATAGCGCAAAGCATCCGGATGTCTCGCCCCCCCCCCCGGCGTCAGCCGGCGGGTTGATCCATGTCAGCCCGCGGGTTGATCCATGTCAGCCGGCGAGGTCACCCGACCCGATGACGTGAACTCCCGCCGCCGCCAGCCGCGCCCGGGCCGCGCCGAGGCTATCCCCGCCGCCCGGCAGCGGCAGCCCGATCCCGCGGCAGGCATCCTCGATGACGAAGACCGCGAAGCCCAGCCGCGCCGCATCCTCGGCCGAGAAGGCCACGCAGTAATCCGTCGCCAGGCCGCAGAGGAACAGCCGCGCCACCCCACGCGCCCGCAGCCAGGCCTCGAGCCCGGTGCCGGTCACCCGGTCATTCTCGAAGAAGGCCGAGTAGCTATCGACCTCGCGGCGGAATCCCTTCCGCACCACCAGCTCGATCCGCCCCTGGTCGAGCCCCGGATGCAGCGCCGCCTCAATGGTGCCCTGGATGGCATGGTCCGGCCAAAGCGTCTGCGGGCCATAGGGCATGGCGATGGTCTCGAAGGCCTGCCGCCCCGGATGGGAACTGGCGAAGGAGGAGTGCCCGGGCGGATGCCAGTCCTGGGTGGCGAAGGCATGTCGGAAGGGCCCGGTCAGCAGCCGGTTCACCGCCGGCACCACCGCATCGCCATCGGCCACCGCCAGCGCCCCGCCCGGCATGAAGCAGGGCTGCACATCCACCACGCCGAGCATGTCGATCGCGGGATCGATCACCATCGCCATCACCTCCTCCTTGGCAGCAGCCCTCATGCCCGAGTGCCAACATACTGAAATACCACAATTTTGTTGCGGCCCCCCGGCATCCCCATGGCAAGCTCCGCGCTGCAACCACGGAGGAATCGCCCGCCGAACGGCGGTGCATCAGCGAGAGGCCAGCGAAAGGATAAGCGCGTGCTGCAGACCCTGGAACGCTTCGTCCAAATCCCGGATTGGCGGCTTACCACCGCCGAGATTCTCTATCACATGCCCGACCATCCCGGCGTGCTGCAGACCTTCGTCTGGCAGAAGATCGACCGGGCCCCGGTCTTCCCCGAGCTGTCCAAGTTCCTCGAGTTCTGGCGCCGCGAGATCGAGGGTCCGCTGCACTCCGTCCGCGTGGCTTCGCCGGCGCTGATCCGCCCGACCGAGCTGCGCTACGCCAACGGGCAGTTCGTGCTGCATTGAGGCCGGCGCGGGGCCGGCCTCACTCCTCCAGGGCCTGCCCCGCCCGGTGCCGCCGCAGCAGCCAGAAGCCGATCCCGACCGAACCCAGCAGCAGCACGGCCGAAAGCCCGAGCTGCCAGGCCCCATCGACCCGCACCCCTTTGCCCAGCAACGCGAAGACCAGCGTCTGCGGCAGGTAGCCGAAGGCCGAGGCGGCGAGGAAGGGCAGCAGCGGGATGCTCGCCATCCCGGCCAGCAGGTTCAGCGCCAGGTTGTTGCCCACCGGCAGAAGCCGCAGCGCGAGCGTGGCCCCGAAGGGACTGGCCGCCAGCGTATCCCGCAAGGGCCGCAGCCGCCGTCCGAAGCGCCCCGCCAGCCGGCGCTCCGCCCAGCCCCGCCCGACCAGCCGGGCCCAGCCGAAGGATAGGGCGCAGCCCAGCAACTGCCCGGCGAGCGCCAGCCCGGTGCCGGCCACCGCGCCGAAGGCATAGCCGCCGAGGAAGGCGATCCCCTGCCGCGGCGCGCCGACGGCGGTGGCTACCGTGCCGACCAGCAGGAAGATCGCCTCCCCCCAGAGCCCCTGGCCGCGGATGTTTTGGTCCACCCATTCGGTGCCGAGCGCCGCGCCCAGCCAACGCAGCAGCAGCCCCGCCACCACCAGCCCGGCCGCCAGCAGCAGCAGCTTGCCGAGCGCCCCGGCTTTGGCGCTCACTCCTCCAGCACCGGCCTCGAGCCCCGCCGCTGCAGCCAGGCGACGCCCATCAGGTCGAACAGGCTCACCGCCAACCGGTCCAAGGTGCCGTAGTTGGAAGCACCCCGCGTCCGCGGCCGGTGGTTCACCGGCTCGCTCACCACCTGCCCGCCCTGGCGCAGCACCAGCGCCGGCAGGAAGCGGTGCATGTGGTCGAAGTGCGGCAGTGCCAGGAACAGCGCGCGGGGAAAGACCTTCAGCCCGCAGCCGGTATCCGGCGTCGCATCGCCCAGCAGCCGGGCGCGGATCCGGTTGGCGGCCCGGCTGGAGCGCCGCTTGATCCAGCTGTCCCGCCGCGTCACCCGGTGCCCGGCGACCAGCATCGCCGCGCCGCCTTCCTGCGCCCGGGCCAGCAGCCGCGGAATATCCGCCGGGTCGTTCTGCCCATCCCCGTCGAGGGTGGCGATCCAGGTGCCGCGTGCCGCCTTCACTCCGGTGATGACGGCCGCCGATTGACCGCAACTGGTCCGATGCCGCAGGTGCCGCAGCGGCGCGGTCCGGGCCGCCTCCTGCAGCGCCGCCGGCGTCGCGTCCGAGGAGCCGTCGTCGACATAGACGATCTCATGCGCCACCCCGGCCAGCGCCGCCTCGATCTCGGCCACCAGGGGCGCGATATTCGGGGCCTCGTTGCGCACGGGGATCACCACCGAAATCAGGGGGGACGCGGCGGCGCCGGTCGCTTCGGGGTGCATGTGCATCGCGGCGACGCGGTAGCAGCCAGTGGCCCTGCCGGCAAGCATCTGCCCTGCAGCTTCGATTGGTGTCGGATTCGCCGAGGCTGCCTATACTCTTGCCCATGCCCTTCGATGCCCCCCCAAGCTCCCAGTCCCGCGCGCCCTCCAGCACGGGCGCCGCGCCCCGCGCGATCGCCCTCTGGCTGCTCGGCGTCGCCGGCATGGTCTGGGCCATGGTCGCCATCGGTGGTGCGACCAGGCTCACCGGCTCCGGCCTCTCGATCATGGAATGGGCGCCGCTCTCGGGGGCGCTGCCGCCGGTCTCGGATGCCGAGTGGAACCGGCTGTACCAGCTCTACCGCACGATTCCGCAATACGAGCTGGTCAACCAGGGCTTCGGGATCGAAGGCTTCAAGCAGATCTTCTGGCTGGAATGGATCCACCGCTTCTGGGGCCGGCTGATCGGCCTCGCCTATGCGCTGCCGCTGGCCTGGTTCTGGCTCCGCGGCCGCATCCCCGCCGGGCTCAAGCCCCGATTGCTCGGGCTGCTGGTGCTGGGCGGGCTGCAGGGCGCGGTCGGCTGGTTCATGGTCGCCTCGGGCTTCGAGGCCGACCGCACCGCCGTCTCCCCCTATCGCCTCGTCATGCATCTGGGCCTGGCGCTGCTGCTCTTCGCCGCGCTCACCTGGACCGGCCTCGGCCTGCTGCGGCCCCGCCCGGCCAGTGCCGAGCCGGGCTTCGCCGGGCTCCGCCGGCAGGTCAAGGCCGCGGCTTGGCTGCTGGTCGGCGCCATGCTCGCCGGCGGCTTCGTCGCCGGCAACCGGGCCGGTCTGGACTACAACACCTTTCCGCTGATGGCCGGTGCCGTGGTGCCGGACGGCTATTGGCGGCTATCCCCGGGCTGGACCAACCTCACCACCAATATCGCCACGGTGCAGTTCAACCACCGCCTGCTGGCGACCCTGGCCGGCCTCGCCGCGCTGGGCGCCGCCTTCACCGCGGCGCGGCGGCTCGCCCCGGGCTTCGCCCGCAGCGCCTGCCTCGGCCTCGGTGCCGCCGTGCTGCTGCAATACGCGCTCGGCGTCGCCACCCTGCTCGCGGTGGTGCCGGTCTGGCTGGGCACCCTGCACCAGGCCTGCGCCGTGCTGGTCCTCGGCATGGCCCTGCTCGCGCTGAACGGCCTCCGCCCGCCGGAAACCAGACTATGACCGAGCCGCCCGCCGCGCCACAGGCTGCCTCGGGGGAGGCCGTTATCGGGGAGGAGGGACTGGCCCAGCTCATGCTCGACAGCATGCGGCATGGGATCGCCCTCTTTGATTCCGAGGGCCGGCTGGTCATCGCCAACCGGCTCGCCAGCCGCATCGCCGGGCTCGACCCCGGCATGCTCCGCCGGGGGGAGCATATCGCCACGCTGATCCATGCCCAGGCAGCAAACGGCGAATTCGGCCAGGGCGAGGATGCGGCGGCCATCGTCAGCCGGGCCCTGGCCCTCGATCGCCGCCGGCCCTCGAGCCTTACCCGCCGGCGGCCGGATGGGACGGTGGTCGAAGTCGCCTCCACGCCCGCCCCCGGCGGCGGTTTCGTCGTCACCTTCAGCGACGTCACCGCGCATGCCGAGGCGGAGGCCGCCTTGCGCGACCAGGCCGAGATGCTGCACGCCACGCTCGACAACCTGCGCCACGGCATCCTGGTCTTCGGGCCGGATGCCAGGCTGCGCCTCGCCAATGCGCTGACCGCGGACCTGTCGGGCCTGCCCCCGGCCGCCCTGCAACTCGGACGCAGCCATGCCGAACTGGTCAGCGACCTGCTGGCCAGCGCCGAATTCGCCAGTCCCGAGGACCGTGCCACGGCGTTGCAGGCCCTCGGCACCGAAAGATCCCAGTCCAGCAGCTATACCCGGACCCGCCCGGATGGCCGCATCATCGAGGTCAGGTCTGACCCGACGCCGGATGGCGGCTTCATCATCACCCATGTCGAGGTGACCCGGCAGGCCCAGGCTGAGGCGGCCGCCCGCCGCCAGGCGGCGCAGATGCAGGCCATGCAGGACCACATGCGCCACGGCATCGCCTATTACGGGCCGGACCGCCGTCTGATCACGATGAACCGCCTGGCCGGGCGGCTCAGCGGGGTGCCGAAGCATTATCCGCTGTTCGGCGCCCTGTTCGAGGATGTCGTCGACTCCCAGGCCAGCGACGGCGTCTTCGGCGCCGGTGCCGCCGCCGCGGCGGAGGTCGCACGGATCAAGGCGCTCGATCGACGCCAGCCCATCCGCTACCAGCGCACCAACCCGGCCGGGAAGGTGATCGAGGTCACCTCCGACCCGACCCCGGATGGCGGCTTCGTCGTGACCTATACCGACATCACCGCCCGGGCGCGCGCCGAGGCGGCAGCCGAGGAACGCACCGCCACGCTGACCGCGGCGCTGGAAGCGATGCGGCACGGCTGCCTGATCTATGGCCCCGATGGACGCCTGCTGATCGCCAATGCCCAGGCTGCTGACATCTGTGGCCAGCCGCCCGATGAACTCGCCCCCGGCCGCACGCGGGAGGAATTGCTGCGGCTGCAACTGGCGCGCGGGAGCCTCGGTCCGGGCGAGGCCGGCGAGGCGCGGCTGCAGGAACTGATGCGCCGCGACCCCCGCATTCCCACCCGGGAACGCCGGCGACTGGCCAACGACCGTATCGTGGAAATCGTGGCGGAGCCGACCCGTCAGGGTGGCCGGGTGATCACCTTCACCGACATCACCGCCCTGGTCACCGCCGAGGCGGAGGCGCGGGATCGTGCGGCATTGCTGCAGACCATGCAGGACACGATGCGGCACGGCATCGCCTTTTTCGGCTCGGACCATCGACTCATCATGGCGAATGCCCTGGCGACCGACCTGGCCGGGCTGCAACCGGGCGACGGCAGGCCGGGCATGTCCGTCACCGAGCTGAATGCCATCCGGCTCCGCCGCGGCGTCTTCGAGTCGAGTGATGCGGAGATCCACGCCAGCGGCCGGGACCGCAGCCGGCCGCACCAATCCCGTCGCACCTTGCCGGATGGCCGGGTGGTCGAGGCCCTCTCCGATCCGACGCCGGATGGCGGCTTCGTCATGTCCTGGACGGATGTCACCGCCCTTGCCCGGGCCGAGGCCGCAGCCGAGCAAAGGGCCGCCACGCTCCAGGCGATGATCGAGAACATGGGGACCGGCGTGGCGCTGTTTGGGGCGGACCACCGGCTGATGGCGGCCAACCGGCTGGTCGAGGACCTGGCCGGCTATGCCCCCGGAGAATTGCAGCCGGGCAGCAGCCTCGAGGAATTGCTGGCGACCCAGGCGCCCGGCGCGGCGACCGGCGACATCAACCTCGACCGCGAATACCGGGCGCTGGCGCTGGGGGCGGACCGGAGCCGTCCGCTGCGCTATATCCGCCCCGCCCCGGCTGGCCGGATGGTGGAAGTCGCCTCCGCTCCCATGCCCGATGGCGGCTTCGTCATCACCCTGTCCGATATCACCGCCCTGGCCCGGGCCGAGGCCGAGGCCAAGCAGCAGGCCCAGATCCAGGCGGTGATGCTCAGCACCATCCGCCACGGCATCGCGCTCTATGGCCCGGACCACCGGCTCATCGCGGTGAACCGCCTCACCACGGTCATCAGCGGCACCACCGAGGAGCAGGTCCGTCCGGGCGTCAGCTTCGCGGAGGTGGTGCGGCACCAGGCGGCGATGGGCGGCCTGGGCAGGAATCCGGAAGCCGAGGTCGAGCGCCTGCTGTCGCTCGACCGGCGCCAGCCGCAGCACTACCGCCGGGAAGCCTCGGACGGCCGGATGATCGAGGTGCATTCGGACCCGACGCCGGATGGCGGCTTCGCCATCACCTTCAGCGACATCACCGCCCTCGTCGCCGCCGAGACGGCGGCACGAAGCCGCGCCGCGATGCTGCAGGCCGCGCTCGATACCATGCGGCATGGCATCATGCTCTTTGGCCCGGATCACCGGCTGCTCGCCGCCAATGCCCTGGCAACCGAGATCGGCGGCCTCAGCGCCGAGGAGTTGCGGCCGGGCATCCTGCTGGAGGAGCAGGTGCGGGAGCACCATGCCCGCGGCATGTACGGGCCGGAGCCGGAGGCCTCGGCGACGCGCGATCACCTGCTCGCCGCCGATCGCAGCCTGTGCTGGCGGCGTACCCGGAAGATGCCGGACGGCCGGGTGGTCGAGGTCTTCAGCGACCCGACGCCGGAAGGCGGCTTCGTCGTCACCTTCACCGATGTCACCGCCCAGGCGCAGGCGGAGGCTGAAGCCAGGCAGCGCGCGGCGACGCTGCAGGTCACCATGGACAATGTGCATCACGGCATCGCCATGTATGGCCCGGACCGCCGGTTGGTCGTCGCCAATCGCCTCGCCGGGCCGCAGCATGGCCTGCCGAACCTGCATGAGCGGCCGGGCGTGCTGTTCGAGGATCTGGTCTGCGAGCAGCGCGTCCTCGGCTTCTTCGGCCCCGACCCGGAGGCGGCCCGGATCGCCGCCGAAGTCATCGGCCTCGATCGCCGCAAGGCCATCCGCTACCAGCGCCGGCTGCCAGACGGGCGGATGCTCGATATCGGTTCCGACCCCACGCCGGATGGCGGCTTCGTCGTCACCCATACCGACGTCACCGACCTGGAAGCCGCCAAGGCGGAAGCCTCCACCCGTGCCGGCGTGCTGCAGGTCATGCTCGACAACCTGCGGCATGGCATCCGCTACTTCGGCCCGGACCACCGCCTCATCGCCTTCAACAACCTGGTCGATGACCTGACCGAGAATGCGCCGCTGGTGGTGAAGATCGGCGTGACCTTCGAGGAATTGCTGCAGCGGCAGGCCACCCAGGGCAGCTTCGGCGATGCCGAGGCAACCGCGGCCGCCCTGCGGCTTGGCCGCACCCTCTGCCAGGGCGAGCCGGCGCGCTACATCCGCCGCACCCCGAAGGGCCGCATCCTCGAGGTCTCCTCCAGCCCCACGCCCGATGGCGGCTTCATCGTCATCCATTCCGATGTGACCGAGCTGCTGGAGGCGCAGGGCGCCGCAGCCGATCGCGCCGCCCTGCTGCAGCTCATGCTCGACAGCATGCGGCATGGCATCGCTCTGTTCGACCGCGACCGCAGGCTCGTCACCGCCAATGCGCTGACGGCGGAATTCAACGGCGTGTCCGCAGCCGCGCTGGTGCCGGGCCGGGCCCTGGCGGATATCGCCGCCGACATCGTCGCGGCCGGGGCCTTCCCGGCCGAGGCGATGCGGGCGGCGGTCGAGGACGACTACTCCCGGCCCTTGCGGCGCAGCCGGCAAGGCCCGGATGGCCGGGTCATCGAGATCATCGCCGATCCCACCCCGGATGGCGGCTTCGTCGCCACCTACAGCGATGTCACCGCCCTGACCCGGGCCGAGGCCGAGGCCCGCGAAAGGGCCGATGTCCTGCAGGTGATGCTCGACAATATCCGGCACGGCATCTGCTACTACGGGCCGGACCGCCGGGTGATCGCGGCCAATGCCCTGGCTGCGGAATTCGGCGGCCATGCCCCTGGCGACCTGCGCAGGGGCCGCTCGCTCGAGGCCTTGATCGACGAGCAGATGGCGCTCGGCGCCATCGGCGGCGATGCGCAGGCGGTCGGGCGCATGGCGCGCGAGATGGATCGCAGCCGGCCGGCCCGCTACATCCGGCAGAATGCCGATGGCCGCATCCTCGAGATCACCTCGGACCCGACGCCGGACGGCGGCTTCGTCGTCACCTCGGCCGATATCTCCGCGCTGGTGGACGCGGAACAGGCGCTGCGGCACCGCGCCGGCATCCTCCAGGCCATGCTGGACAACAGCCGCCAGGGCATCGTGCTCTTCGATGCCGATGGCATGGTGCTGGCGGCCAACGGCAATGCCGCAGCATTGAACGGCCTGCCGAACGAGGCGCTGCGTCCGGGCCGCCATATCCAGGCCATCATCGCCGACCAGGCCGCGGCCGGCTATTTTGATGCCGAGACGCTGGCCGATGCCCTCACCCTGGTGCCGAACGACCGGCCCTGGCCCGTGCCCTGCGTGCGGCAACGGAGGCTGGCGGGCAACCGGATCATCGAGATCACCACCGACCGTGCCGGCGACGCCGGCTATATCCGCAGCTACCGGGACATCAGCGATGAGCAGCGCGCCCGCGCCGAGCTGGAGCGCGCGCGCGATGCGGCGGAGGCGGCGAACAAGGCCAAGTCCCGCTTCCTGGCGACGATGAGCCATGAGCTGCGGACGCCGCTGAACGCCGTCATCGGCTTCTCCGAGGCCTTCATGGTGGACCGCGACCCGGTGCGCGGCCGGGAATACGTGCAGTCCATCCATGAGGCGGGGCGCCACCTGCTGTCCCTCATCGACGACATCCTGGACGTGACCCGGTCCGAGACCACCGGCTTCGCCATCACCGAGGGCCGGGTCGATATCGGCGGCGTGGCCGAAGGGGTCATGCGGGTGATGCAGGCGACCGCGGCAACCGCCGGCGTCACCATCCAGGCCCAGCTGCCGCCCATCCTGCCGCTGGTCCGGGCGGATGAGCTGCGGCTACGCCAGGTGCTGCTGAACCTGGTCGCCAATGCGGTGAAGTTCACGCCCAGCGGCGGTTCCGTCACCCTGGGGGCGGCGGTGGAGCCGGAAGGCGACCTGGTGATGCGGGTGACCGATACCGGCATCGGCATGGCGCCTGCCGATATCCCCCGCGCCTTCGAAGCCTTCACCCAATTGGATTCATCGCTGTCCCGCCGCTTCCCCGGCTCGGGCCTCGGCCTATATCTGTCCCGGGCGCTGGCGGAGGCCCAAGGGGCCACGCTGGGCCTGGAAAGCGCCCCCGGCGCCGGCACGACCGCGGTCCTGCGTATCCCGAAAGCCCGCCTGCTGGCCGATTGATTGGAGCCATACCATGCCGCTCGACACGCCGCTTTCGGTCACCGACCGCCTGTTCTTCGCCGATGACCAGCTCGACCGCGCCGCGACCGAAACCCTGGTGCAGTCCGCCCTGGCCGGAGCCGAGGATGGGGAGCTCTTCCTCGAATACCGCGAGAGCGAGGGCATCTCGCTCGATGATGGCCGCATCCGCTCCGCCACCTTCGATGCGACGCGGGGCTTCGGCCTGCGCGCGGTCGCCGGCGAGGCGGCCGGCTATGCCCATTCCGGCGAGATGACCGAGGCCGCCCTGAAACGGGCGGCGGAAACCGTGGGCGCCGTGCGGCAGGGCTATTCCGGCACGCTGGACCTGGCCCCCCGCGCCACCAATGCGCGCCTCTATGGCGACGGCAACCCGCTGACCCTGCTCGACTTCGGCGCCAAGACCGCGCTGCTCGGCGAGATCGATGCCTTCGCCCGGGCCCGCGACCCGCGGGTGAAGCAGGTCATGGCCTCGATCTTCGGGGAATGGCAGGCTGTGCAGATCCTCCGCGCCGACGGCACCCGCGTCGCCGATATCCGCCCGCTGGTCCGCCTCAACGTGGCGGTGGTGGTCGAGCAGGACGGCCGGCGGGAGACCGGCAGCCACGGTCTCGGCGGCCGCTTCGAATACGGCCGCATCCTCACCGAGCAGGTCTGGCACGGCGCGGTCGACGAGGCGCTGCGCCAGGCGCTGGTCAACCTCGACAGCGTCCCGGCCCCGGCCGGGGAGATGGAGGTGGTGCTCGGCCCGGGCTGGCCCGGGATCCTGCTGCACGAGGCGATCGGGCATGGGTTGGAGGGCGACTTCAACCGCAAGAAGACCAGCGCCTTCGCCGGCCTGCTGGGCCAGCGCGTCGCCTCGCCCGGCGTCACGGTGATCGACGACGGCACCATGCCGGACCGCCGCGGTTCGCTCACCGTGGACGACGAGGGCACGCCGAGCCACCGCACCGTGCTGATCGAGGACGGCATCCTGGTCGGCTTCCTGCAGGACCGGCAGAATGCCCGGCTCATGGGCATGGACCCGACCGGCAACGGTCGGCGTCAGAGCTATGCCCATATCCCGATGCCGCGCATGACCAATACCGTCATGCTCGGCGGTGCCCATGCGCCGGAGGAGATCCTGCGCGGGGTCAAGAAGGGTCTCTACGCCGTGAATTTCGGCGGCGGGCAGGTCGACATCACCTCGGGCAAGTTCGTCTTCTCGGCGTCGGAGGCCTACCTGATCGAGGACGGCAAGCTCGGCGCCCCGGTGAAGGGCGCGACCCTGATCGGCAACGGGCCGGACAGCCTGACCAAGGTGACCATGGTCGGCAACGACATGGCGCTGGATGCCGGCATCGGCACCTGCGGCAAGCAGGGCCAGGGCGTCCCGGTCGGCGTCGGCCAGCCGACCCTGAAGCTGGCCGGGCTGACGGTGGGCGGGACGGCGGTGTGAGCATCCGCCCGGCGCGGCCCGAGGAAGCCCCCCGCCTCGCCGCCATCGTCGAGGCCGCCTATGGGCCCTGGGTGCCGATCGTCGGGCGGCGGCCCTTCCCGATGCAGGACGACTACGCCGCCCGCATCGCCGCCGGCCAAGCCTGGGTGCTGGAGGCCGAGGGCACCATCGCTGGCCTGGTCGTGCTCGAACAGGACGCCGACCACCTCATGCTCGACAACATCGCCATCGACCCGGCGCGGCAGGGGAAGGGCGACGGCCGGGTCCTGCTGGATTTCGTCGAAGCCGAGGCCCGCAGGCGCGGCCTGGCGGAGGTCCGGCTCTATACCAACGTGCTGATGGAACGGAACATCGCGCTCTATGCCCGCCGCGGCTATGCCGAAACCGGGCGGCGGCAGGAAAAGGGCTTCGCCCGGGTCTTCATGACGAAGACCCTCAGCGGTTCCGCCGCCACAACTCCTCGCTGAGCAGCGCCGCGAAGCCGATCCAGGCGGCATAGGGCACCGCCAGGGCCGCCGCCGGCGGGTCGATGCGCCGGGCGGTCGCCACATAGGCAACCGCATTGGCCACCGTCACCACCGCTTCCACGGTGGCCGCGCCACGCCGGCGCTGGCCGAAGCCCAGCCACATCCACAGGGCGTTCAGCGCCTGGATGCCGAACCAATGACCCAGCGCCCGGTCCCGCACCGCAAGCCGCGGCGAATTCCAGATGCGCCAGCCCGAAAGGGTCAGGGCACCATAGAGCGGCAACCAGACCACGAAGGCCTTGTCGGGCGGGTTGAAGGGCGGCTTCTCCAGCCGCTCGTAATCAGAGCGGATGCGCGGATGATGCGGGGCAGGCGAATACCGCGCCGACACCAGGGCCGACGCAAGCACCGCACCCGCCGTCACCGCCAGGCCCAGCCCCAGGTTCCGGTCGCTGATGCGGCCGCGATAGGCCGGTTTGGCGATGGTCTCGACCAGGGTTCCGGACATGCTCTTCTCCGCCAGGACGCTGCGATGATCCCTGGCGGAGAGCGCGGCGGCCGGGCGTCGGTTCCCGTATCCTCAGCCCGGCGCCTCGGCCTTCCCCTTCGAGGATCGCTCCAGCGGCCCCAGCGGCTGATGCGGGATGTCGATTCCCAGCTCCTCGAACTTCCGCTTCACCCGCCGCAGCAGCTCCCGCTGCACCGGCCAGCGCTGGGTCGGCTCGGTCCGCACCCGGCCGCGCAGCAGCACGCCGACCTGGCCGAGGTTGTCCACCCCCCAGAAGTCGAATTCGTCGCGGATCGCCCGCTCGAAGCGCGGCTCGGTCCGCATCTCGGCCACGATCGCCTTGATCGCCGCCCCTGCCTCGTCGGTATTGGTCTCGTAGGAGACCAGGACATCCGCCATGGCGAAGGCGAAGTCGCGGGTGCTGTTGGTCACCGTCGTCACGGTCGAGAAGGGCACGATATGGATCGAGCCGTCGCCGTCCCGCAGCTTGATCGAGCGGATCGACAGATGCTCGACCACGCCGCCCTTGCCACCGACATTCACCGAATCGCCAACCGCGACCGCATCCTCCAGCAGCAGGAAGACGCCGGTGATGATGTCCTTCACCAGGGTCTGCGAGCCGAAACCGATGGCCAGGCCGACCACGCCGGCACCGGCCAGCAGCGGCGCCACGTTCACCCCGAGCTGCGACAGCGCATTCAGCACCACGAAGACCAGGATGAAGACCCCGATCACCGTCCGCAGCATCGGCAGCAGGGTCCGCACCCGGGCGCTGCGCGCCGCATGGCTGTCCCGCGACAGGCGTGAGAGCCGCAGCTGGATGGAGGAATTCGCCACCTCCCAGATCACCAGCCCCAGCACCAGGGTGCAGAGGATGTTGAACAGCGTTTCCACCAACCGGTTGCCGAGGGTGCCCCGGGCGAACCAGTCCAGCGAATGCAGCCCCCAGGTCTCCAGCAGCAGCACCAGCACCGCGAGGCCCAGCAGGACCGAAACACCCGCCCGCACCGGCGGCACATAGGTCGCCGCCCGGGACGGCAGCCCCGGCCAGCGCTTGGCCAGGTCCGGGCTCGGGTTCAGCAGGTGGTCGGTCAGCCGGATGAAGCCCTCGTCCAGCGCCTTTGCCAGACCGACCACCAGCAGGGTCAGGACCGTGCCCCAGAGCAGCCGCTGGAAGCCGTTCTCCAGCGCCAGCGCCCAGACCACCCAGGATGCCACAAGCCAGAGGATGACGAGGACGTGCCAGATCTCGGCCAGCCGGTCCCGTGCCCCGCGGAGCATCAGGCGGGTCTGGTCCGGAACCTCATCCGGGCCCAGCGGACTGGCCCGGAGGAAATCGGCCACCGCCTCCCGCTGCTGCAGCACCAGCCGTACCAGAAGCAGCGAGATCACCAGCAGGGTGACGTTCAGGATGGCGTCATAGGCGGCCCAGGGCAGGCCGAGGAACAGCCCCGCTTCCGCCAGGGTATAGCCGCCGACGCCCACCAGCATCAGCCGCCGCAGCCAGCCGATGCTGGCCGCCGCCGCCGCATCCGAGCAGGGGATCAGCCGCAGGTGGTTCGAGGCCGGCGAGAGCAGCACCCGGGCCAGGACGAAGGCCGCCCGCGCGCCCATGTAGGCATGGGCCATCATCAGCCCGACCAGCCGGGTGGTCGGCAAGGGATTAACCAGCCCGAACAGCCCGTAGACCGCCACGGCGAAGCCGGCGATCGGCACCAGGTCCAGCAGCAGCCGGCCGAGCAGCAGCGGCAGCCGCTTCAGCCAGGTCAGCGGCGCGACGCCGCCTTCCGCATCCACCGGCGGCGCCACCGCATCGAGCCAGCGCCGGGTCCGGGCGAGGGCCCGCACCAGCACCGCCTCCACCGCCAGGCCGAAGCCGATCAGCAGCAGCAGCTTCCAGGCGGCATCCAGCAGGCGGGTCCGCGCCACCGGGTCCTGCGCCAGCTGCGTCGTCGCCTCCCAGAGCGCGGGGAGGTCGGCCATGGATTGCACGGCCTTGAGCATCGTATCGGAGATGATGCCGATCCGCCCGGACAGGCCGCTGAGCAACTGGGCCCCGAGGGTATTGGGGGCGATCAGGGGATCGGCCGCCGGTGCCTCCGCCGCCGGGGCAGGGGCTGCCGGTGCGGCGGCCGGGGCTGGAGCGGGGGCCGCAGGGGCGGATGCAGCACCCGCCGCCGGGGCAGGTGCCGAGGCAGGTGCCGGGGCAGCGGCAGGCGCCGGAGCGGCCGCCGCCCGAGCCGGTGGCGGCGGGCTGGCTTCCGCGCCCTCGGCCGCGGCGCTGACAACCGGTGCCGGCGCGGCAGTCGCCGGAGCGGCCGCGACCGGCATCGGCGGCACCGATCCCTCGCCGGCGGTGCCCGCCTGCGCCCGGCTGGCCTCCGCCAGGGCTTCCAGCGTCCGCAGGAATTCGGCCCGCCGCGCCTCATTCTGCAGCAGCGAGGTCAGCCTTTCGATATCGGCCGAATTCAGGCTGCTGACCGGTCTTTGCTGGCCGCCTGGTCCAGCCGGCTGCGCCCGTGTCGGGCCAGGACCGGCCAGGCCGGCGATCAGGATCAGCAGGGCGGGCAGGGTGCGAAACAAGCTCATGGCTCCGGCAGCAACCCCATCGCCTGCCTTGGGTCAAGCACCGAGCCCCTCCGCGCGCGGGATTGCAACTTCCCGCCATGCGTCTAAGTGGAGGAAATGAAGACCATCCTGACCGTTCTGGTCGCGCTCGGCATGCTCGCCACGTTGGGAACCCTGTTCGGCGGCATGCTGGGCCTCGCCAAAGGCGATGGCAGCGGGGAACGATCCAACCTGCTCATGCGCTGGCGCGTCGTCATCCAGGGCATCACCCTGCTGCTCTTCGCCCTGCTGCTGGCCGTGTCCCGCGGCTGACGACGGCGCGGGGCTGCTTTGACAGGGGTGCGTGGCCCGACCTATTTTGCCGCGCCATTTCCCAGGGGTAACCCTGGGCAGTATCGAGGGAGACCGGCAGCAAGGGGCATGATCGTGCCGCCCCCCTGGGCCGGCCCCGGCGCCCGCAAGGGGCGCCTGGGGAAACAGCAACAGCACGCAGGAAACGGCAGAGGCGATGAAGCTGCTCGTCCCCGTCAAGCGGGTCGTCGATTACAACGTGAAGGTTCGCGTCAAGGCGGACCATACCGGCGTCGAGACGGCCAACGTCAAGATGTCCATGAACCCCTTCGACGAGATTGCGGTCGAGGAAGCGGTGCGCCTGAAGGAAAAGGGCATCGCCACCGAGATCATCGCCGTCTCCGCCGGTCCCGCCGCCTGTGCCGAGCAGATCCGCACGGCGCTGGCCATGGGCGCCGATCGCGGCATCCTGATCGAGCATGACGGCATCCTGGAACCGCTCGCGGTCGCCAAGCTGCTGAAGGCGGTGATCGAGAAGGAGAGCCCGCAGCTCGTCATCCTCGGCAAGCAGGCCATCGACGACGACATGAATGCCACCGGCCAGATGCTGGCGGCGCTGATGGGCTGGCCCCAGGGCACCTATGCCAGCAAGGTCGAGTCCGAGGACGGCGGCCTGAAGGTGACGCGCGAGGTCGATGGCGGCCTCGAGCGCCTGCAGCTCAAGCTGCCGGCCATCGTGACCACCGACCTGCGGCTGAACGAGCCCCGCTACGCCTCGCTGCCGAACATCATGAAGGCGCGGAAGAAGCCGATCGAGAACATGAAGCCGGGCGATCTCGGCGTCGACGTGACGCCGCGGCTGACCGTGCTGAAGGTCGAGGAGCCGCCGAAGCGCCAGGCCGGCAAGAAGGTCGGCTCGGTGACCGAACTGGTCGACAAGCTCCGCAACGAAGCGAAGGTGATCTGAGGATGGCCGTTCTCATTCTTGCCGACCATGATGGATCGGCCGTCACCCAGCCGACCCGCAGCGCCGTCGCCGCCGCGGCGAAGCTCGGCGATGTCACGGTGCTGGTGCTGGGCAGCGCCGCCGCCGCCGAAAGCGCCGCCAAGGTCGCCGGCGTCGCCAAGGTGCTGCTGAGCGAGGATGCGCTCTATGCCAATGGTCTGGCGGAGCCGGTTTCGGCCCTGCTGGTCTCGATGGCGCCCGAGTATTCCCACCTGCTGGCCCCGGCCTCGGCCGCCGGCAAGAACGTCATGCCGCGCGTCGCCGCGCTGCTCGACGTGCAGGTGATCTCGGACATCTCCGGCGTGGTCGATGCCGATACCTTCGTGCGGCCGATCTATGCCGGCAATGCGATGGCGACGGTGAAGTCGGCCGATGCCAAGAAGGTCATCACCGTCCGCGCCGCCAGCTTCGACCCGGCACCCGCGACGGGCGGCAGCGCCTCCGTCGAGGCCGCGCCGAAGGGCGATGACCCGGCGCTCTCGACCTTCCTCGGCGCCGAGATCGCCAAGTCCGAGCGGCCCGAGCTGACGGCCGCGAAGATTGTCGTCTCCGGCGGCCGCGCCATGGGCAGCTCGGAGAATTTCCACATCATCGAGAGCGTCGCCGACAAGCTCGGCGCCGCCGTCGGTGCCTCGCGCGCCGCGGTCGATGCCGGCTATGCGCCGAACGACCACCAGGTCGGCCAGACCGGCAAGATCGTGGCGCCGGACCTCTACATCGCGGTCGGCATCTCGGGCGCCATCCAGCATCTGGCGGGCATGAAGGACAGCAAGGTCATCGTCGCCATCAACAAGGACGAGGAGGCGCCGATCTTCTCGGTGGCCGACTACGGCCTGGTCGGCGACCTGTTCAAGGTGATGCCGGAATTCGAGGCCGAGCTGGCCAAGAAGTAGGGCTTTCGACGCAGACGAACGGGCCGTCCGACGCCACTAGGTGCGTCGGGCGGCCCTTTTCATATGGGGATGGTGGCAATGGCGGATGTGAAGACGCTGGGCGTGATCGGCGCCGGGCTGATGGGCAATGGCATCGCCCATGTGGCGGCGCTCTCGGGCGTGCCGGTGGTGCTGGTGGATGTGAACCCGGCGGCGCTGGAGAAGGCGCTGGCGACCATCGGCAAGAACCTGGACCGCCAGGCATCGAAGGGCGGCATCCCCGCCGGCGCCAAGGAAGCCGCGCTGGCCCGCATCACCACCGGCACCGATTTCTCGGGCTTCGCCGATTGCGACCTCGTCATCGAGGCGGCGACCGAGAACGAGGAGATCAAGAAGAAGATCTTTGCCAGCCTCTGCCCGGTGCTGAAGCCGGATGCGATCCTCGCCTCCAACACCTCCTCCATTCCCATCACCCGGCTCGGCGCCGCGACCGACCGGCCGGGCCGCTTCGTCGGGATGCACTTCTTCAACCCGGTGCCGATGATGAAGCTGGTCGAGGTCATCCGCGGCCTCGCCACCGAGGATGCGACGGTCGGCGTGGTGAAGGCCCTGGCGGAAAAGATGGGCAAGACAGTGGTCGAGGCCGCCGACTATCCCGCCTTCGTCGTCAACCGCGTGCTCTGCCCCATGCTGAACGAGGCGGTCTTCGCGCTGATGGAAGGCGTGGGCGATGTGGTCGCCATCGACAACGGCATGAAGCTCGGTGCCAACCATCCGATGGGGCCGCTGGAACTGGCCGATTTCGTCGGCCTCGATACGCTCTATTCCGTGCTGAAGGTGCTGCACGAAGGCCTGGGCGACCCGAAGTACCGGCCCTGTCCGTTGCTGGCGAAATACGTCGAGGCCGGCTGGCTTGGTCGCAAGTCCGGCAAGGGCTTCTACGACTACAGCACCACGCCGCCGACGCCGACGCGCTGAGGCGGCAAGGCCGGGCGCGGATCGCGCCCGGCCAGATACCTCAGCCGGCCTTCTTGCTGAAGTCGACCTTGTCGTTCTCGCCCGGATGCGGCGGCTCGCCCGTGGTCACCGCCTTCAGGTAGCCATAGGCATGAACCAGCGTGCTGGAGGGGCTGTCCCAGTATTCCGCACCCTCGCACTCGACCCGGATCAGCTCGATCTTGGGGTCTTCCGCACCGCCGGGGAACCAGACGCGCATCGGCTCGCTCCAGAGCGACTTCTGCTTGGCCTGATCGCGTACGACCGTGGCGGTACCGCTGATCGAGACGTAGTTCTGGCTGGACGGATCGGAATAGGCCAGCAGCACGCGGCCATCGGCGCGGGTCTCGTCGGTCACCGCGCTGCCGGCGCTGGCGAAGAACCACAGCACGCCGTCGAATTCCTTGTTCACCGCGCGCATCGGCCGGCCGCGCAGATGACCGTCGCCGCCTTCGGTGACCATCATCGTCACCTCGACGTCCTTGACCATCTCCCAGACCTTGCGCTTGGCCTCGGCGTCGCTGCGTGTCTCCGGCATCATGCTCTCCCGTTGCGGTGTCGCCGGGTCCAACGACAGGCGGGGCAGACGGTTGCAGCCCTGGCGGCACGGCAGGCCAGCGGGGCAGGCCAATGAGGCAAGCCCGAGGGGCAGGCCCTAGGGGCAGGATTGATCCGCGGCGCCACAGGGATTACCCCAAACCAGAATATCCGATGGGAAACGCCGCGTGAGCGAAACAACCGAGCCGACGATCATCGCCCGCATCGAGGGCGCCGCCGCCACCCTGCTGATGAACCGCCCGAAGACGCTGAATGCCCTCGACCTGGCGATGATCCGCGGCTTCCAGTCGGCGCTGGATGCCTGGGCCACCGACCCGGCGGTGAAGCTCTTCATCGTCGAGGGCGCTGGCGGCAAGGCCTTCTGCGCCGGCGGCGACGTCCGCCGGGTGCGCGAGCAGGCCATCGCCGGCGACGAGGCCAGCATCGAGGCCTTCTTCGCCGAGGAATACCGGGTCAACCGCGGCATCGCCACGCTCGGTAAGCCCTGGGTCTCGCTCATCGACGGCGTCTGCATGGGCGGCGGCATCGGCGTCTCGGTCCATGGCCGCCCCGTCGTCGTCACCGAGACGGCGCTGCTGGCCATGCCGGAGACCGCCATCGCGCTCTTCCCCGATGTCGGCACCAGCTACATCCTGCCGAAGCTGCCCGGCGCCATGGGCAACTGGCTGGCCCTGACCGGTGCCCGGTTGCGCGGCGCCGATTCCGTCCACGCCGGCCTCGCCAGCCACTTCGTCCCCAAGGCGAAGCTGCTCGCCCTGCGGGAGGCCCTGTTGACTGGCGACGCCGGCGCGGTCGACCGCTTCGCCGAGACGCCACCCGAGGCCAGCTTCGCCCCGCATCGCGCCGCCATCGACCGCTGCTTCGGCCAGGCGAGCCTGCCCGCCATCCTCGCGGCGCTCGCCGCCGAGGGCACCGACTGGGCGGCGGAGCAGACCAAGATCCTCCGCCGCATGTCGCCGACCAGCCTCTGCGCCTCGCTGGAGCTGCTCCAGCGCGGCGCCAGGGCGAGCCTCGACGAATGCCTGGAGATGGAGCTCGCGCTCGGCCGCAACGTGGTCAACCGCCACCCGGACTTCCGCGAGGGCGTCCGCAGCGTGCTGGTGGACAAGGGCAGCACCCCGAGCTGGAGCCCGGCGACCATCGAGGCGGTGGACCCCGCCGCGATCAAGGCGCTGTTCGAGGCCTGACCGGGGCGTGCTGGCGGGGCGCGTCAGCGCCCCGCCAGCACCAGCACCACGCCCAGCACCACCGTCAGCGCCCCCAGCACCTCGGCCCGGCTGGGCGATTCCTTCAGGTAGAAGCGGCTGAACAGCAGGGTCATCAGGATTTCCACCTGCCCCACGGCCCGCACCAGCGCGACCGGGGCCAGCGCGAAGGCGCTGAACCAGCAGGCCGAGCCGCAGGCGGACAGCGCGCCGACCTGCGCGCTGGTCCGCCAGGTCGTGAAGACCGCCCGCAGCTGCGCCGGCTCCCGCGCCAGCAGCCAGCCGCCCTGCATGATAGTCTGCAGGATATTGGCCACCACCAGGGTCACCAGTGCCCGCAGGATCGGGTCCTCCCCGGGCAGGGACAGGTTGGCGGCCTTCACCAGCACGCTCGTCAGCGCGAAGAAGAAGCCTGCGGCCAGGCCGCAGACCGCCGCCGGCTGCACCGTCGCCCGCGCCAGCTCCCGGAAGGACGCGGCCCGCCCCGCGAGCGACAGCCACAGCACCCCGCAGACCCCGATGGCGATGCCGAGCCAGGCCAGCGCCGAGATCCTCTCCCCCAGCAGCACCAGGGCGAGGATGGCGCCCTGCACCGCCTCGGTCTTGGCATAGGCGGTGCCGACGGCGAAGCCGCGATGCCCGAAGGCCATGATCAGCAGGTTGGTGCCGAGGATCTGCCCCAGCCCGCCGGCCGCGCAGAGCAGCAGGAACTGGCCGTTGAAGGCCGGCACTGTCCCGCCGGCGGCCGCCATATAGGCCACCAGCAGCGCCGCCCCCACCGGCACGCCATAGAGATAGCGCACCACCGCCGCCGCATTCACCGAAAGCTGGCCGCGCAGCTTCTGCTGCATCGCGGTCCGCCAGCATTGGAACAGCGCGGCGGTCAAGGTCACCAGCACCCAGAGTTGCATCGAGCCCGCCCGCCACCTATGAGCGCCGAGCCTAGGCGGAGCGCCGAGACCGTGCCAATCCCGCGTTTCCGCCGCCCAGGGTTGCTCCTGCTGCTCGGCCTGCTGCTGCCGCTACTCGTCTCCCTGGCGTTGAACGCGCGCTTCCGCACCGTGGCGGAGCATAGCGGCGACAGCCAGACCTATCTGCTGGCCGCGCATGGCCTCGCCCGGCACGGCAGCTATGGCCTGACCGGCGATGCCACCGCCGCGCTGAGCCGCGAACCCGGCTATCCCCTGCTGCTGGCCGGGCTGATGCGCCTGGGCACGCCGCTCGCCGCCTTCACCCCGGCCTGCCTCGCCGCGCCCGGCGCCTGCCCCGATGCGCTCTACCGCCCCGCACGCTGGGCCAATCTGGCGATGGTCCTGGCCAGTGCGCTGGTGCTCGCCTGGGTCGCGCTGCGGCTCACCGGCTCCGCCGTCGCCGCCGTCGTCGCCTGCGCCTATGTCGCGCTGAACCAGCAGATGCTGAAAGGCCGGTGGGAGGTGATCTCGGACTACCTCGCCCTGCTGCTGGTCACGCTGCTGCTGGCCGCGCTGCTGCACTGGATCCGCCGGCCGGGGGCCGGCCGGGCCATCGCCGCCGGCCTCGCCGCCGCGGCGCTGGTCCTCACCAAGGCCATCTTCCTGCCGCTGCTGCTGCTGACCGCGCCCCTGCTCCCGGCCCTCGCCTGGCCACCGCTGCGCCGCCGTCTGCCGAAACATGCCGCCTTGCTGCTGCTGGCCGCGCTGCTGCCGGTGCTGGGCTGGATGCTGCGCAACCTCCTGGTTGCCGATGCCTTCGTGCTGACCGATGCCCGTTCCGGCATCGCCCTGTCGACGCGGGAGGTCTACCTCGGCATGCAGGCCCGGGAGATCGCCTGCGCCTTCGTCTTCTGGACCCGCGGCATGGGCGATGGCCTCGCCCGGATGCTGTTCGCGCCCGAGGTCTGGCAGCCCTTCCAGATCGATATCCCCGGCGGCTACTACGACATCGGCCAGAACCGCTACCTGCCCTGGGTCGCCCGCGTCGCCGCGGAGCAGGGCCTGACGGAGGCCGCCGCCCGCGCGGTGGTGGACCGCAGCCTGCGCGACGCCTTCCTCGGCAATCCGCTCGGCTGGCTGGCCAGCTTCCCGCCGCTGGTCTGGCGCGGGCTCTGGATCGATGAATTCATCGTCCTCGGCCTGCCCGCCCTGGTCGCGGCCAGCGCCTGGGCCCTGCGGCGGCGGCGCTGGGCCTGGCTGCTGCTGCTGACGCCCGGCTGGTACAACCTGCTGGCCTATCCGGCCGTCAGCCTCAACATGCCGCGCTACCAGGTCACGGCGGTCCCGGCCTTCGCCCTTGCCGCCGCCCTGGTCGCCCTATGGCTGGCCGCGCGCCTCAGCTCGCGTCGAGCTGCAGGCCTTCCTTCTGGATGACGCCGCGCCACTTGGCGATCTCGCCGGTGATGAAGCGGTCGAACTCCGCCGGCGTCACCTTGAAGGGCACGCCACCCAGTTCGTCGAAGCGCTTCCGGGTTTCCGCTTGGTCGATGTAGGCATTCACCTCGGCATTCAGGGCCGCGGTGATCTCGGCCGGGAGCCCGGCCGGGCCGAACAGGCCGAACCAGGTATTCACCTCGTAGCTCGCCAGTTCCGGCAGCGTCTCCCGCATGGTCGGCACATCCGGGAGCTGGGCATTGCGCTCCGCCCCGGTCACCGCCAGCGCCCGCACCCTTCCGCCGCGGATATGCTCGATCACCCCGGTCAGGTTGTCGATCATGAAGCCGATGTTGCCAGAGAGCAGCTCGGTCTGCGCCGGGGCGCTGCCGCGGAAGGGCACGTGGATCGCCTCCACCTGCAGCAGCTGCAGCATCCACACCGGCGAGAGATGCGTCGATTGCCCGACGCCGGTGGAGCCATAGCTGATCTTCCCGGGGTTGGCCCGCAGCCAGGCGACGAATTCCGCCATGGTGCGCACCGGCGTGTCGCTGTTCACCACCAGCACGTTCGGGCCGCGGATGGTCCCGGCGATATTGGTCAGCTGCGCCGGCGTATAGGGCAGGTTGCGGAACAGCGAATAGGTGATCGCCTGCGGCCCGATATTGCCCTTGAACAGGGTCAGCCCATCCGGCTTGGCGCGGACCACCTCCATGGTGCCGATCGTGCCGCCGGCCCCGGTACGGTTCTCAACCACCACCGGCGTGCCCCAGCGCGCCTGAAGGTGCTGCGCCACCAGCCGCGCCATCACGTCGGTGGTGCCGCCGGCGGCCGCGCCGACCACGATCCGCACTTGGGTCCGCGGCCGCCACGTGCTCTGCGCACGCGCCGAGACCGGCAGGAGTAGCGGCAGCGCCAAGGCCGAGCGGCGGGTGAGGGCGCTCATCAGCTCAGATCCATCTGCAGGCCCTCCTGGCGGATGACATTGCCCCATTTCTCGCCCTCGGCGCGGACGAAGGCGGCAAACTCCTCCAGCGTGCCGTGCAGCGAGACGCCACCCATCTGCCGCCAGCGCGCCTTCACCTCCTCGGTGTCCTGCCAGGTCTTCATCGCGCTGTTGATGGATTGCGCGATCGGCCGCGGCGTCACCGCCGGCAGGAAGATGCCGAACCAGGTATTCACGTCGAACTGCGCCAGCTCCGGGATCGTCTCCCGCGCCGCCGGCACGTCCGGCAGCTGCGGGTTGCGCTCGGCGCTGCTGACCGCCAGCGCCCTCACGCTGCCGTCGCGCACCTGCTGGATGCCGCTGGTCAGGTTGTCCCACATGTAGTCGATGTTGCCGGCGACCAGCTCCATCATCGCCGGGCCGGCGCCGCGGAAGGGCACGTGGATCGCCTCGGTCTTCGTCGCCTGGTTGAACCAGACTCCGGTGAGATGCGGCGACTGCCCGACGCCGGGGGAGCCGAAGCTGAGCTTGCCCGGATTGGCCTTCAGATAGGCGACCAGCTCCGCCACCGATTGCGCCGGGATACCCTTGCGCACCACCAGCACATTCGGCCCGCGCACCGTGCCGGAGACGGGCAGCAGCGCATCCTTGCCATAGGGCAGGCTCCGGTACAGCGAGAGGCCGATGGCCTGCGGCCCGATATTGCCGAGCAGCAGGGTCTGGCCATCCGGCGCGGCGCGGACGACCTCGGCGGTGCCGATGACGCCGCCGGCGCCGGAGCGGTTCTCCACCACGCAATTCTGGCCGAAATGGCCCTGCAGGAAGGGCGCCAGCAGCCGGGCGCTGATATCCGCCGTGCCGCCCGGCGCCGCCGGGACCACCAGGCGGATGGGCTGGTTCGGCCGCCACTCCGAAGCTTGAGCCTGGGCGAGCATTGGCGTGGCGAGCAGGCTGGCGAGCGTGGCCCGCCGCGTGATCCTGGACATGATGTTTCCCCGGGGTGGCCTATTGCCCCGGAGAATGCCCCGGAACGGTTCAGCCGACCAGCCCGAGCCCGTTCAATCCTCCCAGCATTTCCGGCCAGCGCCGCGCCTCGGCCGATTGCCGCAGGATGCGCGCCCAGGCGACCCAGCCGGACCAGGCGATGCGCTTGTCCCAGGCGGTGCCCCAATCCGACAGGAGCGCCAGCCCCGCCTCGGCATGGTCCCGCGCCGCCGCCCAATCCCCCGCCGCCAGCGCGAGCTGCGCCAGCAGCAGCCGGGGCTCGGCGACATAGGGGTTGTGCGCCGCCGCCCCTTCGAGCGCCCGCCGGGTCGGGTCCGGGCTGCCGATCGGCAGCGCCCGCGTCACCGCCTGCCAGTACAGCGTGGCGGCCGCCATCTCGTCCGCCGGGTCCAGCACCGCGGTGCAGCGGGCAAAGACGGGCGGCACCGGCAGCCCCCACTCCGGCGGCATGTCGCCCAGCGGCTTGGCGAGGCGGGAGAGCATCGACAGCGCGCTGGCCGTCGGCTTCAGCGGCCCCGGCCAGAGCGCCGCCGCCCAATGCTCGGCCACCCGGCGCGGCTTCTGCGGCCCGGGGAAGCCCGTGAAGATCTCGTCCTGCCAGGAATGCCATTGCTCCGCGATATCGGCGAGCGTGGCGATGGCAAACACCGCCACGTCCTTCATGCTGAGCAGCACGTCGGGCTTGCCCTCCCGCTCCAGCGCCATGCCTTCCTCCGGCAGGTCGCCGTCTTCCAGCAGCCGCCGCATGAAGAGGCTGCGGGGCATGACGCAGAAGGTATGGATCAGCCGCTCGGCTTCCTCCCCGACGGCCGCCGCCAGCTCCGCCCGGTTGCCCGAGGCATCGAAGAGCTTCAGGTCGACGTATTCGTTGGAATAGACGCTGTGGAACAGGCCGAGCAGCCGCACCTCCCGCGGCTGGTCCCACAGGGCGAGCGTCCGGTAGACGCCCAGCAGATGGTCCTTGAAGGTCCCCGCCTTGTGCCAGTCCTCCCCGGCGGCGCGGGAGAAGAGCAGCTCCAGCAGCTTCGGCAGCCCGGGGTCGATGGCGGCCCAGTCGTCGGCCAGCAGCGGTTTCAGCAGGGGATGGAGGTATTCGGACATGGTGGGGCCTTCCGGCAGGATGGCCCCAGCTTGTAGCCTTCGCCAGTCCCAGGAAAGACCCGGCCATGGCCACCACGCTCATCCGCAGCCGCGCCATGATCACCCGCACCCTCTCGGCGACGGAGTGGGAGGAGGTGGCCGATGGCGCCATCCTGCAGGAGGACGGCATCATCGCCGCCACCGGCACCTACGACGACCTGCACCGCCGCCACCCCACCGCCCCGGTGGTGGGCACGGGGCGGGAGGTGATGCTGCCCGGCTTCGTCAACGGCCACCACCATGTCGGGCTGACGCCCTTGCAGCTCGGCTCGCCCGACATGCCGCTGGAGCTGTGGTTCGTGACGCGGATGGTGGCCCGCACCCTGAACGTCTACCTCGACACGCTCTATTCAGCCTTCGAGATGATCGGCTCCGGCATCACCACCGTGCAGCACCTGCACGGCTGGTCCCCCGGCCGGCTGCCGGAGGTCGAGGCCCGCTCCGCCGAGCTGATCCGCGCCTATGAGGACATCGGCATGCGGGTCTCCTACTGCCTGGCGCTGCGCGACCAGAACCGGCTGGTCTATGGCGCCGACCAGGACCTCGTGGCCAGCCTGCCGCCCGAGCTGCGCGGCCCGATGCAGCGCTGGTTCGACCGCTTCCAGCTCTCGCTGGAGGACAACCTCGACCTCTTCCGCAACCTCCACCGCAGCCATGATGCCAAGCGCCGGGTGAAGGTGCAGCTGGCACCGGCCAACCTCCACTGGTGCTCGGATCAGGCGCTGGCGGCGCTCGGCGACCTGTCGCGCGAGTACGACGCGCCGATGCACATGCATCTGGTCGAGACCGCCTACCAGAAGGAATACGCCCGCCGGCGCGGCGGCGGTACCGCGGTGGAGTATCTCGACCGCTTCGGCCTGCTCGGCCCCAATCTGACCATCGGCCACGGCACCTGGCTGAACGCGCGGGACATCGACCGGCTGGCCGAAACCGGCAGCTGCGTCTGCCACAACTGCTCCTCCAACTTCCGGCTGCGCTCCGGCGTCGCGCCGCTGAACCGGCTGGAGGCGGTCGGCATCAATACCGCCATCGGCCTGGACGAGGCCGGGATCAACGACGACCGCGACATGCTGCAGGAGATGCGGCTGGTGCTGCGGGCGCATCGGGTGCCGGGCATGGACCCGGCCGCGGTGCCGCGGATGGCCCAGGTGCTGCGCATGGCGACCACCGGCGGCGCCCGCACCACATCCTGGCGGGACAGCCTCGGCACGCTGGAGGTGGGCAAGGGCTGCGACCTGTCCCTGATCGACTGGGACAGCATCGCCTATCCCTACCTCGACCCGCTGACGCCCTTGCTCGATGCCGTCATCCAGCGCGCCAAGTCGAGCGCGGTGCGGACCGTCGTCTGCGACGGCGAGGTCATCTACCAGGACGGCCGCTTCACCCGCGTCGACCGCGACAGCGCCCTGAAGCAGCTGCACGACGAGCTCTCGCACGCCCTCTCGGACGACGAGGTGGAGCGGCGGAAGCTGTCCAAGGCGCTGCTGCCGCATGTGCAGCGCTTCTACGCCGGCTACATCGACCCGGCGCGGCACGAACCCTTCTACCGGCCGAGCTCGCGGGTCTAGTCCTCGACCTTGTAGCGGAAGTCGCAATGCGTGGCCCCACCCATCAGGGTCTGGGTGCGGGTCAGCTTCAGCTTGTCGCTATACCCCTCGCAGAAGGCGCCGTCGCGGTTGCAGGACAGCACGCCGCCCAGCTCCGCCAGCCCCATCTCCCGGTACATCTCGGAATACTTGCAGCGGGTCACGTTGAAGCCGTAGCGGTCGGCCTCCTGCTCCACCACCTCGATCCGCAGCGCATCGCCGCGGGTCCAGCGCTCCTGCTGGCTGATGAAGTAGTCCAGCGTCGGCCCCTCCGGCGAGTCCGCCGCCATCTCCGCCGCCGCCTGCTTCGCCAGCTTCACCACCGCGCGCGTCAGGATCGCCTTGGCCTGCTCGGCGCCCAGTTCGGCCGCCATCTCCTCATAGATGCCCTTGGCGAAAGCCGCCTCGATGCGGCGCTGTTCCAGGATCCCGATGCTCATGCTTGCCCCCATGCCGTTGCGGCCGGACTATCGCCGCATCAGGGGAGGAAAGCACATGGAGATCCGCAGCGTCTGCGTCGCCGGGGGCGGGGTCATGGGCCTCGGCATCCTGCGCGGCTTCGCCAGCCGGGGCGTCGAGACCTGGCTGCTCAGCCGCGACCCCGCCACCCCCAAGCCCGGTCTGCCCGAGGCGACCCGCCGCATCGGCACCGCGGAAGGCCCGCCGCCCGACCTCTTCATCGAGAGCATCCCGGAGGACATGGCGCTCAAGCAGGAATTCCTCGCCGGGATCGAATCCGCCTGGGGCGGCCGGACGCTGATCGCCTCCAATACCTCCGTCCTGCCGCTGCAGGACCTGGCCGACGGCCTCCGCTTCCCGGAAGCCTTCTGCGGCCTGCACTACATGATGCCGGCCGATACCTTCGCCTTCGTCGAGCTGGTCGCCGTCCGGCAATCGGCACCGGCCATGCTGGACGCCATCGCCGACCTGCTCACCCGCTGCGGCCGCACCGCGCTGCGGCTGAACAAGCCCATCCCCGGCGCCCTCATCAACCGCCTGCAGCATGCCATGGCGAACGAGGCCTACCAGATGGTCGCCGAGGGCGCGGTCGATATCGCCACGGTCGACCTCGTCATCCGCCGGTTGCTCGGCCCGCGCATGGCCGTCACCGGGCTGGTCGAGCAGAAGGACCTCTCCGGCCTCGGGACCCACGCCGCCTCGCAGGCCGGGCTGGTGCCGGCGCTGCACCACGAGGGCCATGCCGCCGACTGGATGCTGGCACTGCCCCGCCGCGGCGAGACCGGCGCCGATTCCGGCCTCGGCTTCTACGACTGGCGCGGGACCGACCCGGCCGCCTACCGCGCCTTCGCCGCGGACTACGTGGCCCGATTCCTCGCCCTGCAGGCCGAGGCGGAGGCGGCCCGCGCCCTGGTTGCCCCGAGGCCGCGCCAGCATCCCGCCACGGATTGACCCTTCGGCGAAGGGCTGGATAGGCTCACCCGTCCCGGCGGAGATCAGCGCGCATGAGCAGCAGCTTCGAGTTCCAATCCCCCCTGCCGGGCGCCAGCTTCGGCGGTAGCATCCGCCATGCCGGCGATGCCGCCGCCTTCGTCGCCGCCGCCGAGGCCGAGCCGGATACCCTGCCGCACCTGCTGGGGAAGGCGCATGGCCTGCTGCTGGTCCCCGGCATGGGCGCCATGGCCGATGACCCCGGCCTGCTGCTCCGCCTCAGCCGGTTGTTCGGCCCCGAGGTCGAGAATTACCGGGAAACCGGCATGGCCGCGAACATGGTCCATCCGGAGGTGCCGGAGATCTTCGTCGTCTCCAACACGCCCCCCGCGCTGCGCCAGCCTCCCGCCATGCCCAACCCGCCGCTGACCGCCGAGGGCAGGCTGCCGGTCCAATTCCCGCATCGCCGCGGCTGGCATACCGACCAGAGCTACCGCCGCCCGCCGCCGGATGTCTCGCTGTTCCTCGGCGTGCTGCCGGTGCCGCAGGGCCAGGGCCAGACCCTCTTCGCCGATGGCACCGCCGCCTACGACGCGCTTTCGCCCGAGATGCAGGCGCGGATCGCGCATCTCGACGGCCTGCACGTTTCCTCCAACTTCGGCCGCAAGCGGGATGCGGTGCTGGCCGGGGAGACGCCGAAGCCGCTCGCCCCGCATCAGGCGCCGCAGCGCCAGCCGCTGGTCCGCATCCATCCCGTCACCGGCCAGCGTGCCCTCTACATGTGCGAATACGGCCAGATGGATTGGCTGGACGGCCCGATCGCCGGCATGGAGCCCGGCCCGCATGGCGCCGGCGGGGCGCTGCTCTGCGAGTTGATGACCCATATGACCCAGCCGCGCTTCGTGTATGCGCATGAATGGACCGCCGGCGACCTGGTCATCTGGGACAACCGCTGCACCGTCCATGCCGCGACCTGGTTCGACGCCGACAAGGAACGCCGCATCATGTGGCGCACCACCGTCAGCGGCAATCCGGGGGCCGCCTATGCCGGGGAGGCGAAGAGCTGGATCGCGGCATAGCCGCCGGGCCCGGAAGTCGTCCGGCGCGACCATAGGACGGCGATCGCCCGAACCCGCGGAAGGCTGTCGCGCCTCCGCCCTCATCCTCCGGCTGCGGGCCAGCATGCCGGCACGGAACAGTGAGATTTATTCACGCACCGACGCGTGGCGAATACCGTATTTTCCACGTCGCAGCAGCGACATGGGGATGCCAGGCAATGGCCAATCTCTTTGAGGAATTCACTGCCTCGATCGGCTCGATTGCGATGTACTTCGAGGAAGTGGCCGCCAGGGTCGACAAGAATCCGGTCAGCAATCCGCCGACCGAGGGTGATTGGATCGTGGTTTCCGAGGATCGCCACGTCATCGTCCTCTACAAGGACGGTGCCATCGTGAAGACCATCACGAGCTTTTCCACGGGCGGCACCTGGCATGGAAAGCCGCATCCGACGCCCACGGGAAAAGGCTTCAAGGTGATCCAGAAGGATGCCGACCACGAAAGCTCGCTCTACAAGAATCCGAAGACCGGCAGGCCCGCGAAGATGCCGCTGTATGTCCAATTCGCACCTGCGGTCGGCTTCCATGTCGGCGATCCCGGCACCGCCTCCCATGGCTGCATCCATCTGACCCAGTCGGATGCGCAATTCGTATTCGACTGGTCGCATGTCGGGACGACCCATGTCTGGGTCATCCCGAGGCAGCAGCAGCACAAGAAGGATGCGAAGGACGAGTGACGGCTGGGCGGCCTGGCCCAGGGCTGCCACGGCGCTCCCCGGATTTGTTCTTGCTCCGCCGAGCCTGCGCCCACACATCCACCGGGCAACGCCCGGAGCCACCATGGGTCTCGAGACCGACCTGCTGATCGACCGCCGCCGGCTCAAGCGCCGCCTGGCGCTGTGGCGCGGCTTTGCCGTGCTGGTGGTGGCCGGTGCCGCCATGCTCTGGCTGGCCCGCGGCACCGACCTGCCCGGCCTCGGCGCCGGCCATGTCACCCGCCTCACCGTCGCCGGCTTCATCTCCGACGACCGCAAACTGCATGAGGCGATCGACAAGCTGGCCAAGGACGGCAGCGTCCGCGCCGTGCTCGTCGCCATCGACAGCCCCGGCGGCAGCGTCGGCGGCGGGGAGGCGCTGCATGCCGCGCTCACCCGGCTGCGCGCCGCCAAGCCGGTGGTCGCCGTCATGCGCGGCACCGCCGCCTCCGCCGGCTACATGACCGCCGTCGCCGCGGAGCGCATCTATGCCCGCGAATCGACCCTGACCGGCTCCATCGGCGTCATCCTGCAGACCATCGACCCCTCGGAGCTGCTCGCCCGCCTCGGCGTGCGCGGGGAAGCGCTGGTCTCCGGCCCGCTGAAGGACCAGCCCAATCCCTTCCACCCCCTCTCGCCCGAGGGCCGCGCGGCGCTCCAGGGCGTGATCGGCGACATGTACGACCAGTTCGTCGCCAAGGTGGTCGCCGGCCGCCACCTGCCGGAAGCCCAGGTCCGCGCCCTGGCCGATGGCCGCGTCTTCACCGGCCGCCAGGCTCTCGCCGCCGGCCTGGTCGATGCCATCGGCGGGGAGGCCGAGGCCCGCGCCTGGCTGGCTGCCGAGAAGCAGGTGCCGGAGGCCTTGCCGGTCGAGGATCTCGACATTCGTGGCCCGGCGGAACGGATTTTCGGCGCAACCTTCCAGGGCTTCGTAAAAACCTTGGTTTCAGAATGGCTTGGCGTTGACGGACCCGGCCTGCTCTGGCAGCTTCCGCCACAGGCAACGGTGAGGTAGTAAGCCTCCCCCGCACCCGGGAAAGGCGGCGATGACCAAAAGCGAGCTGATCGCGCATCTGGCGACGGAAAATCCGCATCTGCGCCAACCCGATATCGAGCTGATCGTGGCGACGGTCTTCGAGGAAATCACCGCGGCCCTGGCCCGGGGAGACCGGGTGGAGCTGCGCGGCTTCGGCGCCTTCTCCGCCAAGCAGCGGGATGCCCGCACCGGCCGCAACCCACGCACCGGTGCCGCCGTTCCGGTGGAGGGCAAGGCCGTGCCCTATTTCAAGCCGGGCAAGGAATTGCGGGAAAGGGTGAATGGCGGCACGCCGCAACCCGCCCCCCGCAGTGCCCGTTCCCCGGCCACTTCGTGAGGCTGTGATGCTGCGCTGGATTCTGCTTACCCCCCTGCTGGTCCTGCTGATCCTGTTCGGCCTCTCGAACCGGCAGGAGGTCTATCTCTATCTCTGGCCCTTCGATCTGGCCTGGGCCGCGCCGCTCTCGGTCGCCATCCTGGTGATCGGGGCGCTGTTCTTCATCCTCGGCGCTGCCGTCACCTGGGCCGCCGGGCTGGTCCATCGCGGCCGGGCCCGCAAGGCGGAGGATGCCGCCCGCGTCCTCTCGGCCGAGCTGGCGGAATACCGCGCGGCGGCGGCCCGCAACATCGGCCCGGTGCCGCCCCCGGCCGGTGCCAACCTCGCCCGGTTGCAGCGGCCGGCCGCCTAGGCGTGCTGCAACGCCCGACGACGCCGGCGGCCCGGATCATCCCGGCGCTCGATACCCCGGATCTCGACCGCGCCGCCGCCCTGGCCACTGCCCTGGCGCCGGGCTGCGGCCCGGTGAAGCTCGGGCTGGAACTCTTCACCGCCCAGGGGCCGGCGGCCATGCACCGCGTCACCCCGCTGGCGCCGGTCTTCCTCGACCTGAAGCTGCATGACATCCCGAATACCGTGGCCGGCGCCGTCAGGTCGCTGCTGCCGCTGCGCCCGGCGATGCTGACGCTGCATGCGGGTGGTGGCGCGCCGATGATCGCCGCCGCCCGCGCCGCCGCCGAAGCCGCCGGCGCCGAGCGCCCCATCCTGCTGGCCGTGACCGTCCTGACCAGCCTCGATGCCGCCACCCTGGCCGCCACCGGCGTCGCCGGCAGCCCGGCCGAGCAGGTGCTGCGCCTCGCCCGCTTGGCCCATGAGGCCGGTGCCGATGGCCTGGTCTGCTCCCCGCAGGAGGTCGCCGCCATCCGCGCCGCCCTGGGTCCTGGGCCGCTGCTGGTGGTCCCCGGCGTCCGCCCCGCCGGCAGCGCCGCGGATGACCAGTCCCGCACCGCCACCCCCGCCGAGGCCGTCGCCGCCGGGGCCGACTGGATCGTCGTCGGCCGCCCTATCACAGGCGCGGCGGATCCGTCTGCCGCGATGCGCGCCATCGCTGCTGGCCTGCCGCAATGACCCTCGTGAAAATCTGCGGCATCAACGATGCCCCCGGCTTCGACGCGGTGGCCGAGGCCGGCGCCGACATGGTCGGGCTGGTCTTCTACCCGCCGTCCCCCCGCGCGGTGACGGCGGCCGAGGCCGCCACCCTCTCCGCCCGGGTCGAGGGCGGCCCCCTGCGCGTCGGCCTCTTCGTGGACCCGACCGATGCCGAGCTGGATGAGGTGCTGGCCGCCCTGCCGCTCGGGATGATCCAGCTGCATGGCTCGGAAAGCCCCGCCCGTTGCAGCGCCATCCGCGCCCGCACCGGCCTGCCGGTGATGAAGGCGGTCGGCGTCGGCGACCCGCGCGACCTGGAGGGCCTGGCCTTCTACACGCCGACGGTCGACCGCTTCCTGCTGGATGCCAAGCCCCCCGTCGGGGCCGAGCTGCCCGGCGGCAATGCCGCGCCCTTCGACTGGAGCCTGACCGCCGGCCGCACCATCCCCCGTCCCTGGCTGCTGGCCGGGGGGCTGACGCCGGAGACGGTGGTGGAAGCCATCCGCCAATCCGGCGCCATGGGGGTGGATGTCTCCTCCGGCGTGGAGCGGGCGAGGGGGGTCAAGGACCCGGCCCGGATCGCCGCCTTCGTCGCCGCGGTGCGCGGGGCAGGGGTCTAGCCGCCTTTCCCCAACTGTCCGGCTGCTCTATGACGGCCGCCAGATCAGGGGAAAGCTCGTGAACAAGCCGCTGGCCAATTCCTTACGCCCCAATTCCTTCAAGCAGGGCCCGGACAATCGTGGCCGCTTCGGCCAATTCGGCGGCCGCTTCGTTGCCGAAACGCTCATGCCGCTCATCCTCGAGGTCGAGCAGGCCTATGAATCGGCCAAGCGCGACCCGGCCTTCGATGCCGAATGGCGCCGCCTGCTGAAGGACTACGTCGGCCGCCCCAGCCCCCTTTGGTACGCCGGCCGGCTGACCGAGCACCTGCGCGCGGAGGCCAAGGACCCCAACCTCGGCGCCAAGGTCTATTTCAAGCGCGACGAGCTCAACCATACCGGCGCCCACAAGATCAACGCCGTGCTCGGCCAGATCCTGCTGGCCAAGCGCATGGGCAAGACCCGCATCATCGCGGAAACGGGCGCCGGCCAGCATGGCGTGGCGACCGCGACCGCCTGCGCCCTGTTCGACCTGCCCTGCACGGTCTTCATGGGCGCGACCGACGTCGAGCGGCAGCAGCCCAACGTCTTCCGCATGAAGCTGCTCGGCGCCGAGGTGATCCCGGTCACCTCCGGCGCCGCGACGCTGAAGGATGCGATGAACGAGGCGCTGCGCTACTGGGTCGCCAATATCGCGGATACCTACTACTGCATCGGCACCGTCGCCGGCCCGCACCCCTATCCGGTGATGGTCCGCGACTTCCAGTCGGTGATCGGCGAGGAAGCCAAGGTGCAGATGCAGGAGGCCGAGGGCCGGCTGCCGGATGCGCTGGTCGCGGCGATCGGCGGCGGCTCCAATGCCATGGGCCTGTTCTACCCCTTCCTCGACGACCCCTCGGTCGAGATGTTTGGCGTCGAGGCTGCCGGCCATGGCGTCGAGACCGAGCAGCATGCGGCCTCCCTCACCAAGGGCCGCCCCGGCGTGCTGCACGGCAACCGCACCTACCTGCTGCAGGATGGCGACGGCCAGATCACCGAGGCGCATTCGATCAGCGCCGGCCTCGACTACCCCGGCGTCGGCCCGGAGCATTCCTGGCTGCACGAACTCGGCCGGGTGCAATACGTCCATGCGACGGATGACGACGCGCTGGCCGCCTTCCAGCTCTGCTCGAAGCTCGAGGGCATCATCCCGGCGCTGGAACCGGCGCATGCCCTGGCCCATGTCATCCGCCAGGCGCCGACCCTGCCGCGCGACAAGATCATCCTGATGAATCTCTGCGGCCGGGGCGACAAGGACATCTTCACCGTGGCCCGCCATCTGGGAGTCGAGATGTGAGCCGCATCGCTTCGAAGTTCGCGGCGCTGAAGGCGGCGGGCCGCGGCGCGCTGGTCACCTACCTCCAGGGCTACGACCCGGATGGCGCGACCTCGCTCGCCATCCTGCGCGGCCTGCCCGGCGCCGGCGCCGACCTGATCGAGGTCGGCGTGCCCTTCACCGACCCGATGGCCGATGGCCCCTCCATCCAGCGGGCCGCCCAGCGGGCGCTGAAGGCCGGCGCCACGCTCGCCGGCGTGCTGGCCCTGGTGCGGGACTTCCGCCGCGACGACGACACCACGCCGATCATCCTGATGGGCTACTACAACCCCATCCTCGCCTTCGGCGTCGACCGCTTCTGCACCGAGGCGGCCAATAGCGGCGTCGATGGCCTGATCGTCGTCGATGTCCCGCCGGAGGAAGCCGACGAGATCGAGCCCCAGGCGAAGGCCGCCGGCCTCGACCTGATCCGGCTGGTGGCGCCGACCACCGACGACGAACGCCTGCCGCGCGTTCTCGCCGCGACCAGCGGCTTCGTCTACTACGTCTCGATCACCGGCATCACCGGCACCCGCAGCGCCTCCGCCGCCTCGCTGGAAGCCGCCATCCCCCGCATCCGCCAGCATACCGGCCTGCCGATCGCCATCGGCTTCGGCATCCGCACCCCGATGCAGGCCGCCGAAGCCGCGAAGCTGGCCGATGGCGCCGTGGTCGGCACCGCCCTGGTCGATACCCTGGCCGCCAGCCTGAACGAGGACGGCAGCGCCCGGCCCGAGACGGTGCGGCTGGTGCTGGACCAGGTGCGGGCGCTGGCGGAAGCGGTGCACGGATAGGGCTGCAACCAGCGCCTACCGTCCTTTTTCGCGCCGCCAAGCCCCGGAGACCCGCATGAACTGGATCAGCGAATGGGCGCTGCCGAAGATCAAGACGCTCTTCGGCGCCCCGCGCGAGGTGCCGGAGAACCTCTGGCACAAATGCCCCGCCTGCGAGCAGATGATCTTCCACCGCGACCTCGAGCGGAACCTGCACGTCTGCACCCATTGCGGCCACCACATGCGGGTCGGCGCCCGGCAGCGGCTCGACTACACGCTGGATGCCGGCTGGTCGCGGATCGAGCTGCCGAAGGCGCCGCAGGACCCGCTGCGCTTCCGCGACCAGCGCCGCTACGTCGACCGGCTGCGGGAAACCCAGACCAAGACCGCGCAGGAAGATGCCGTGGTGGTCGCCCATGGCAGCATCGAGGGCAGCAAGGTCGTCGCCGCCGCCTTCGAGTTCAGCTTCATGGGCGGCTCCATGGGCGCCGGGGTGGGGGAGGCGCTGGTCACCGCCGCCCGCCTCGCCGTGCTGCAGGATGCGCCGCTGGTCGTCTTCACCGCCTCGGGTGGCGCCCGCATGCAGGAAGGCGCCATCAGCCTGATGCAGATGCCGCGCACCGTCATCGCGACGCGCATGGTGAAGGAGGCCGGCCTTCCCTATATCGTCGTCCTCTGCGACCCGACCACGGGCGGCGTCACCGCCAGCTTCGCCATGCTGGGCGATATCCAGATCGCCGAGCCCAATGCCCTCATCGGCTTCGCCGGCGCCCGGGTCATCGAGCAGACGGTGCGGGAGAAGCTGCCCGAAGGCTTCCAGCGCGCCGAATACCTGCTGGAGCACGGCATCCTCGACATGGTGGTGAAGCGCGGCGACATGCGCGCCACCCTGGCCCGGCTGATCGGCCTGCTGCGGGTGCCGGAACGCCTGGTGGAACCCGCGCCGGAAGCCATGCTCGCCCTGGCGGCCCCGGCCGAGGCGGAGCCCGCGGCGCCGCCGGCGTGAGCCGCCTCCAATGAGCCGCTCGGAGGCGATCCTCGATCGCCTGCACTTGCTCCACCCCGTCCTCATCGACCTGAGCCTGGACCGCCTCCAGGCGCTGCTCGTCAAACTCGGCCATCCGGAGCGCCGGCTGCCGCCGGTGATCCATGTCGCCGGCACCAATGGCAAGGGCTCCACCTGCGCCTTCCTGCGTGCCATCGCGGAAGCCGCCGGGCAGCGGGTGCATGTCTTCACCTCGCCGCATCTGGTCCGCTTCCACGAACGCATCCGCCTCGCCGGCACGCTGGTGGACGAAGCCATGCTGGCCGCGGCGCTGGAGGAGGTGGAGGCGGTGAACGACGCCGCCCCGATCACCGTCTTCGAGGTGATCGCCGCCGTCGCCTTCCTGCTCTTCGCCCGTATCCCCGCCGACCTGCTGGTACTGGAAGTCGGCCTCGGCGGCCGCTTCGATGCGACCAACGTCATCGCCGACCCGGTCGCCACCGCCATCACCAGCATCTCCATGGACCACATGGAATTCCTCGGCGACAGCATCGGCAAGATCGCCTTCGAGAAGGCCGGGATCATCAAGCCCGGCATTCCCTGCGTCACCGGCCGGCAGGACCCTGCGGCGCTGGCCGTCGTCGCCGATTGCGCCGCCGCCGCCGGCGCCCCGCTGCTGGCCCGCGACGCCGATTGGACCATGGCGCCGCGCGACGGCGGCCTGCGCTTCGCCGATGCCGCCGGCCCGCTGGACCTGCCGCCGCCCGGGCTGCTCGGCCCGCATCAGGCGGACAACGCCGGCATCGCCATCGCCGCGCTGCGCGCCTGGGCGCCGCCCTGGCTGACGCCGGCCGCCATCGCCACCGGCATCGCCGCCGCCGAATGGCCCGGCCGGCTGCAACGCCTGCGGGGCCGCCTCGCCGCCACCCTGCCGCCGGGCTGGGAGCTCTGGCTGGATGGCGGCCACAATGCCGGCGGCGGCGCGGCGCTTGCGGCGCAGGCGGCGCTGTGGCGGGACCGGCCGCTGCACCTCGTCGTCGGCATGAAGGGCACCAAGGTCGTCGCCGACTTCCTCCGCCCGCTGCTGCCGCATGCCGCCAGCCTCTGGGCCGTCGCCGAACCCGGCCAGCATCTGGCGACGCCGGTGGAGCGCATCATCGAAGCCAGTGCCAGCCTGGGGGGCGAGCCCGCCCGTCCCGGCCCCACCGTCGCCGCGGCCCTCGCAGCCCTGCCCACCACCGGCCCGGCCGCCCGGGTATTGGTTTGCGGCAGCCTCTACCTAGCCGGCGAGGTCCTCAAGCTGGACGTGGAAGCCTGACCCGAAGGGCTTCCCCCGGGGCCTAAACGCCCACCCCCAGCTCCCGCAGCCGCCGCCGCAGCGCATAGACCTGGTCGAGCAGCGACAGCACCACCGGCAGCGCCGTCTCATCCACCGCCAGCCGGTCCCGCAGCTCGAGGATCAGCCGCACCCGCTCCACGTCGATCTCGTGGAAGACCAGCGCCTCCGCCTCGGCATCGGGCCGCACATAGCCCTCGGCGATCCAGCGCTGCAGGTCATCCGGCTCCAGCCCCTCGACGCGGGTGAGGAGGATATCGAAGGTGATCATGTCTCCGCCTCCAGCCCGGCGCGCGGATCGGCGGGGTGCTCGGGCTTCCACTCCCGCAGGAAGGCCTCCAGCGCCGGGTCGGGCCGGCCGATGACGACCCGCAGCGTCAGGAACAGGTCGCCCGCCGGCCGCGCGCCGAAGGCCGCCACGCCCTTGCCGCGCAGCCGGATCTGCCGGCCCGTGTCGCTGCCCGCCGGCAGGGTCACGCGCAGGGTGCCCGAGGGCGTCGGCACCTCCACCGCGCCGCCCAGCACCGCCTCCTGCAGCGTCACCGGCAGCTCCAGCCGCAGGTCCATCCCGTCGCGGCGGTAGTGCGGATGCTCCGCCACCTCCAGCTCGATCAGCGCATCCCCGGCCGGGCCGCCGTTGCGCCCGGCCCCGCCCTGGCCGCGCAGCCGCAATACCTGGCCGGTGACCACGCCGGGCGGGATCTTCACGTCCAGCACCTGCCCATCCGGCAGGGTCAGCCGCTCCGTCGCGCCCTGGACCGAGGCCTGGAAGGGCACGTCCAGCCGGTAGCTGGCATCCCGGCCGCGCCGCGGGCCGGAAGCGGCGCGCCCCCGCGCCTCGAACATCTCGGCGAAGATATCCTCGAAGCCGCCCGCATTCGCGTAGCGCTCGCCCTCGGCCGCCTCGGCATGCTGGCGATAGGCCCCCTCCCGATAAGCCCCGGCCGGGCGCTGCTCCTGCCCCTCGGCATCGATCTCGCCGCGGTCGAAGCGGGCGCGCCGTTCGGGGTCCGACAGCAGGTCATGCGCCGCCGAGACCGCCTTGAACTTCGCCTCCGCCTCCGGCTTGCCCGGGTTGAGGTCCGGGTGATGCTGCCGGGCCAGCTTGCGATAGGCGGATTTGATCGCCTCCGGAGTCGCGTCGCGCGCGACGCCAAGCACTGTGTAAGGATTGTCCGCCATGCCGGTATCCTTCAGGCCGGACGGCGTGGTGGGGCCGTCCCGGCAAGCCACAAGATTGCGCGCCGCACCCGCCCGGGTCCAGCGCGCGACCGTTCAAAAGCCGTCGGTCAAAAGCCCTCGGCCAAAAGCCGCCGGTCAGAAGCTGATCCGGGTCCCGACGTACACGCTCCGCCCGTCGCCCGGATAGAAGACGGCGGTATTCGCCCCCGCGGCCCGGGCATTCTGGATGGTGCCGAGATCGCTGACATAGCGCTTGTTGGTCAGGTTCCGCGCATCGAGGAAGACCGAGACGCCCGGCGCCACCGTCACCCCCGCCTCCAGCCCCACCTTCATGTAGGCATTGGCCCGCAGCGTATTGGCGTAGTCCGCCCAGGCCCCCTGCGGCACCCAGTCCAGGACCGGGGAGACGAAGCCGCGTCCCTCCGGCGCCGCATAGGTCAGCGCCGTGCGCAGCACATGCGGCGGCAGCCCGGCGACGCGGTTGTCGCCATATTGCCGGTCGTGGCGGAAGCGGAAGTCGTTCCAGGTCCAGACCTGCCGCAGGGTCAGCCTGTCCCCCGGCGCGGCCAGGCCCCGCGCCAGGTCGACATGCCCGGCGAATTCGACGCCCTGGTTCACCGTGGCGCCGGCATTGAAGGTGCTCGCCGGGATGCTGGGGTCCACCGTGAATTGCAGCAGCTGCCCCCGCAGGTTGGAGCGGAACAGGGTCAGGTCCCAGCCATAGCCCTCGAAGCGCCCGCGGGTCCCGGCCTCCACCGTCCAGGCGCGCTGGGCCTGCAGCGGGGTCCAGAAGGGCCGGTTGTTCACCGTCTGCAACTGGTCGGAGAAATCGGGCACGTCCTGGCTGCGGGTGATGTTGCCGAACACCTGCACCTGCGGCCGCGGCTGCCACAGCAGGCCGAGCTTCGGGTTCAGCCCGTCGTAGCTGCGGCTGAAGCGCTGGCCGCTCAGCCGGTTCTCGTAGTCCCGCTCGTCGTGCAGCACCTTCGCCCCGGCGACGATCGCGACGGTCGGCAGCACCCAGAGCCGGTTTTCGGCGAAGCCCTCGTAATTCGCCGCCCGCTGCACGCCATTGGCGGTCAGCCCGTTCCTCGATCCGCGCAGGTTGTTGTACTGCAGGGCATCATTGGTGCCGGCGAAGTACCGCCCGCCGATGACCAGGTCGTTGGCCAGCCCGGCCACGGTGAAGCGGCCGGTCCAGCGCGGCGCCACGCCCCAGGTCAGCCCATCCTGGTCGATCACCTGGAAGATCGGGTGATAGAGCCGCTTGTGGATCACCCAGCTATCGACATCTATCTGCCCCGCATCCAGCCGGATGGTGGTGCGGTTGGCGAAGCGCTCGGACCAGACGTTCCGCGCCTGGTTCTGCGCCAGCGCCGAGGCCGTGGCGGTCTGCGGCCGGCCCAGCGCATCGCCGAGGCTGAGCGAGCCGGGCAATTGCTGCCGGATGATATAGGCCCCGGCGTAGAAGCGGGTCTCGACCCGGTCCGAGATGCGGTAGCCGACATTGGCGTTGAACTGCTCGTACTGGCTGCGGCTATGCGCCCGCCAGCCGTCCGAATGCGCCACGCTGCCGGCCGCCAGCGCATCCCAGTCACCGGCGATCGCCGAGGCCTGGCCGGACAGCCGCCAGGTCCCATGGCTGCCGCCCTCGACGCGCAGCGTATTCGCCTCCGTCGCGGTCCGCGCCGTGGGGGTGATGAAATTCACCGCCCCGCCCAGGGTCGAACTGCCGAAGGGCAGCGCATTGCCGCCGGGATAGACCGCGGCGGCGCGAACGGCCGTGGGGTCGATCTGGTAGAAGTCGCCGCTGCCATCGGCGAGGTTCACCGGGACGCCGTCCTGCAGCACCTCCACCCCGCGCAGGTGGAAGCCGCGGGCGATGCCGGAGCCGCGGATCGACAGCCGCAGCTCCTGCCCATAGCGGTTCTGCACGAAGACGCCGGGCGTATCGGCCAGCACGTCGCGCAGGGTGAAGGCGTAGCGATTGGCGAATTCGGTGCCATCGACGAAGCGGGCGGCAGCCGGCGTCTGCTCCACCGCCTCCCGCTGGGCAGCGATGGAGGGCGCGGTGAGCGAGCCCGGCTGCCGCCCGGTGACCACGAGGTCGGGCAGGCTGACCGCCGGCGCGGCGGGTTGCGCCAGGGCCTGGCCGAAGGGGAAGGGGGCGATGCCGGCGAGCAGCAGGGCGCGCCATGGGGCACGCAAAGTTCGGGACATGGAAGACGCTTTCCTGACGACGGGACGATCGCGCCGGCGGGGCCGGCGCGGGCGGGCGCATGCGTCAGGCGGTCGGCGGGGCTCTCGGCTGCTGCGGCGGCGCGCGGGCGGGTGCCGGCGGCATCCCCGCCACCAGCCGCGGGACCGCCACCGCATAGGCGAAGCGGGCGGCCGGCAGCTCCGGGCCATCGGGCAGCGCGGCGGTGGCACCGGGGCAGAGCGGGCAGCTGTCGTGGTTTGCGGCACCCGGCGCGGCGGGCTGGCCCTCGGCATCCAGGTGCAGGGTGCGGATGCCGTCGGTGGTGCAGATTTCCACCGCCTGGCCGGCCCCGAGCGCCCCGATGCAATGTGCGAAGGCGCCGCCCCACTGCATCACCAGCAGCAGGGCCAGCACCACCGTCAGCAGGGGCGAACGCCGGACCATGCCGTTGCTATGGCGCATCCGCCCGGGGCTGTCACCCTTGCCCGAGGCAGTCAGGAATGCTCAGGTCGCCGCCAGGGCAGGAAAGACACAAGCGCCATGATCGAAACGCAGCAGGTCGAAACCGGCCCGGGCCTCGTCTTCGATGTTTCGGTCGCCGGCGATCCGGCGGCGCCGCTGGTGCTGCTGCTGCATGGCTTCGGCGTCTCCCGCCACCTCTACGACGCCCAGCTTCCGGCCCTGGCGGCGGCCGGCTTCCGCGCCGCGGCGCCCAACCAGCGCGGCTATTCCCCCGGCGCCCGGCCGGACCCGGCGGATTTCGCCCGCTACGACATCGAGTTGCTCATCGCCGATGCGCTCGACCTAGCCGAGGCGCTGGGCCGGCAGGACCGCTTCCACCTGGTCGGCCACGACTGGGGCGGCAGCCTCTCCTGGGAGATCGCGGCGCGCTACCCGGACCGCCTCGGCTCGCTGACCATGCTGTCCCGCCCGCATCCCGGCGCCTTCGCCCGGGCGCTCGCCGAGGACCCGGAGCAGCCGCACCGCTCCCGCCACCACAAGGCCTTCCTCGAGGCCGATGCGGTGCCGAAGCTGCTGGCCGAGGACGCCGCCTGGCTCCGCACCCGTCACGCGGCGCAGGGCATCCCGGCGGCGGCGACGGCGAAGCACCTCAGCGTCATCGGCAACCCGGAGGCCATGGCCGCGGCGCTCGCCTGGTACCGCGCCCGCGGCACCGTCCATCGCCCGATCCGCCCCATCGCCGTCCCGACGCTGTTCATCTGGGGCGATGCGGACGACACCGTGGGCCGCATGGCCGCCGAGGGCACCGGCGGTTTCATCGAGGCGCCCTATCAATTCGAGATCCTGCCCGGCGTCGGCCACTACGCCCCGGACCAGCAGCCGGAGGTGGTCAACCGGCTCCTCCTGGCCCATCTGTCCCGCAACCCGCTGTAATTGACCTGGTCGTCCATCCGCAGGATTTTGCGCCATGCCCGATATCCAGACCCCGCTCCTAGACCGCCTCGCCGCGATCCTCGGCCCGCGTGGCATCCTGACCGACCCGGCCGACCTGGCGCCGCACCTCTCCGACTGGCGGATGCTCTATACCGGCCGCACCCCCTGCGTGCTGCGCCCCGCCTCCACCGCCGAACTGGCCGAGGTGGTGAAGCTCTGCGCCGCCGCCGGCACCCCGCTGGTCCCCCAGGGCGGCAATACCTCCATGGTCGGCGGCGGCATTCCGGATGAGAGCGGCCGGCAGATGGTCGTCTCGCTCGCCCGGATGAACCGGGTGCGCGACATCGACCCGCTGGACATGACCATGACTGCCGAGGCCGGCGTCATCGTCAAGGCGGCGCAGGACGTGGCGGCCAATGCCGGCTGCCTGTTCCCGCTGAGCTTCGGCGGGGAGGGGACCGCGACCATCGGCGGCGTGCTGAGCACCAATGCCGGCGGCAATACCACCGTCCGCTACGGCAATGCCCGCGAACTCATGCTCGGCCTGGAGGTCGTGCTGCCGGACGGGCAGATCTGGAACGGCCTGCGCCGGCTGCGCAAGGACAATACCGGCTATGCCCTGCGCCACCTCTTCGTCGGCGCCGAGGGCACCCTCGGCTTCATCACCGCCGCCGTCCTCCGGCTGTTTGCCCGCCCCCGCGAATCCGAGGTTGCGCTCTGTGCGGTGCGCGACGAGGAGGCGGCCCTGGCGCTGTTCCGCCGCTTCCGCGACCGGGACGAGACCGCCGTCCGCGCCTTCGAATACATGTCCGGCACCGGCGTCGGCTTCTATGCTCGCTTCATCGAGGGTGGCAGCGTCCCGCTGGCCGAGCCGGGAGACCATGTCGTGCTGGTCGACCTCGCCTCCTCCCGGCCGGATGCCGGCCTGCGCGCCCTGATGGAGGCGGTGCTGGAGGAGGCGCTGGAGACCGGAGAGGTGCTGGATGCCGCGATCGGCGAAAGCGAGGCCCAGCGCGCCACCATCTGGCGCATCCGGGAGGAGCACCCGGAAGCCCAGAAGCGCGAAGGCGCCTCGGTCAAGAACGACGTCTCCGTCCCGGTCAGCAAGACGCCCGAGCTGATCCGCCGCGCCTCCGAGGCCTGCCGCCAGCTCATCCCCGGCATCCGCCCGGTGCCCTTCGGCCATATGGGCGACGGCAATATCCACATGAACCTGCAGCAGCCGCTGGGCATGGACCCCGCCGCCTTCCTCGCCCGCAGCCACGACATCATGGATACGGTGAACGCGGTCGTCCGCGACCTCGGCGGCAGCTTCAGCGCCGAACACGGCATCGGCCGGCTGAAGACCGACATGATGGAGGATTGGCGCGGCGGGGCCGAGCTGGACGTCATGCAGCGGATCAAGGCGGCGATCGACCCGCGCGGCCTCATGAACCCGGGCAAGGTCCTGCCCTAGCAGGCCTGGTCGGCCAGGGGACGCGACGGGGGGCGCGCCACGGGGGCCGCCATGGCAGCCCTGCATCAGCCCGCAACCCTTTCGCCGACGGACCGCCGCCCCGGCCCGCCGGCGCTTGGACCCGGGGCCGCCAGCGGCTAGGGTGCCGGCCGCAGCAGCATGACCCTGGAATGACCCGCCTAGACCGTTACATCTTCCGGCAACTGACCGTCGCGCTGCTGGCCGTCACCATCGGGTTGGCGGCGCTCGTCTGGCTGACCCAGTCGCTGCGCTTCATCGAGCTGGTGCTGGACCGCGGCCTGTCCTTCACCGTCTTCATCGAGCTGACCGGCCTGCTGCTGCCCAGCTTCTTCGCCGTCATCCTGCCGATCACCACCTTCGTGGTCTGCCTCTTCGTCTATGTGCGGCTGGATTCGGACCGGGAATTGGTGGTGATGCGCGCCGCCGGCCTGTCCCAGTGGCGGCTGGCGCGGCCGGCGCTGGCGCTGGCCGGCATCGTGGTGGTGCTCTGCTATGCCCTCAACCTCTGGCTGGTCCCGGCCAGCCAGGCCGCCTTCCGCGCCTGGCAGTTCGAGATCCGCAACCAGCTCGCCGCCGTGCTGCTGCAGGAAGGCGTCTTCAGCTCCGTAGGCGATGACCTGACGGTCTATGCCCGCTACCGCGACCGCGACGGCACCCTCCGCGGCATCCTGGTGCATGACGCGCGGGAGGCCGGCGCCCCCGTCACCATCCTGGCCGAGGCCGGCCGCATCGCCCCCGGCCCCAACGGCCCCCGCGTGACGCTCGAGAACGGCCAGCGCCAGCAGGTCGAACGGGTGCCGCCGCCGCCCGGCTCGCCACCCGGCACCCCGGCCGGCAGCCGGCTCACCGTGCTCTCCTTCAGCGAGAACAGCGTCGACCTCGCCCGTGCCTCCCGCACCGAGGAGAACCGCTACCGCAACGCGCAGGAACGCACCCTGGACGAGCTCTTCCACCCCGACCCGGCGGAGCGGATCCCCGACCGTGACCTCAAGCGCTTCCTGGCGGAGGCGCATCAGCGCCTGGCCGGTCCGCTGAATGCCCTGACCTTCGGGCTGGTGGCGCTGGCGACGGCGCTCACCGGTCAGTTCCGCCGCCATGGCGGCGGCCTGCGGCTCTTCACCGGCATCGCCGTGGTGGTGACGCTGCTGGCGGTCGGGCTCACCATCGGCAATCTCGCGGCCCGGCAGACGCGGATGATCCCGCTGATCTGGGTGAACGCGGTGCTGCCCGGCATCCTGGCCATCTGGGTCATCGCCGGCATGCCCGGCTGGGTCTTCGGCCGCCGGCCGCGGCAGCCGGCCTCCCCCTCGGACCCGGCGGCCAGCACCCCATGATCCTCGCCGCCACCTTGGCGCGCTACGTCGCCCGGCGTTTCCTCGGAGCCACGCTTGCCATGCTGACGGGGCTGACCCTGCTCGTCAGCCTGTTCGACTTCATCGAGCTGCTGCGGCGCGCGGCGACCCGGCCGGATGCCGGCTTCGCCCTGGTGGCGCAGATCGCCGGGCTGCGGCTGCCCTTCGTCGCCCTGCAGATCCTGCCCTTCGCCATCCTGCTCGGCGGGTTGCTGGCCTTCTGGCGGCTGACCCGCTCCTCCGAGCTGGTGGTCGCCCGCGCCGCCGGCATCTCCGCCTGGGGCTTCCTTTCCGGCCCGGTGGTGGTGGCGCTGCTCTTCGGCGGGCTCGGCACCGCCGCCATCTCGCCGCTCTCCTCCGCCATGCTCGCCCGCGCCGAACGGCTGGACTATGCCTATCTCCGGGCCAGCGCCGGCCTCACGGCGCTGGCCGGCGGCCGGCTCTGGCTGCGCCAGGCCGATCGGGGGCTGGAGGACCAGGGCGTCGCCATCCTCTCGGGCCGGCCGGTCTCCGAGCGGGGCCTGTCCCGCGGCGTCGGCTTCAGCATGACCGACGTGACCCTCTGGCGCCTGTCGGATGCCGACCGGCCGCTGGCCCGGATCGAATCGCCGGATGCGCGGCTGCTGCCCGGCCGCTGGGTGCTCGCCGATGCCGTCACCTTCAACGCCGACCGCAGCGCCGGGCCGAAGCAGACCCTGACCTTCCCGACCGACCTGACCCCCGACCGGATCGAGGACAGCTTCGCCTCCCCCGATACCCTCTCGGTCTGGGCGCTGCCCGGCTTCATCGACGTGCTGGAGGCCGCCGGCTTCTCCGCCGTGCGGCACCGGCTGCATTTCCAGAGTTTGCTGTCCCTGCCGGTGCTGGCCGCCGCCATGGCGCTTTTGGCCGCGGCCTTTTCCATGCGATCCTCCCGCCGCGGCGGTGTCGCGCAGATGATCGGGGCTGGCGTCGCGGCCGGCTTCGCGCTCTTCGTGCTCGACAAGGTCGCCAATGAATTCGGGGAAGCCGGCACCCTGCCGGTCTATCTTGCCGCCTGGGCGCCGACCATTGCCGGTCTCATGCTGGCCCTCGCCCTGCTGCTGCATCTGGAGGATGGATGACCGACCGGACCCAGCGGCCCCAAGGACACTCCGGGATGACTGCGAGACCCGCCCGCCCGGCCCGTCGCTGGCGGCTGCCCGCCACCATGGCCGGGGCCACGCTGGTCCTGCTCCTGGCCTCCGCGGCCCAGCCCCGCGCCCAGGGCGAACAGCCCACGGTGACGCCGCTGGAGCCGACGCCGATGCGCTCGCTCGCCGCGCCGGACCGGCCGGCCGGCCCGGCCAGCAGCTTCGGCGGCCTGGCCGGGGGGGGCAGCACCCCGATCGACCGCAATGCCCCCGTCACCTTCACCGCCGAGGAGGTGGAATACGACCGCGAGCGCGGCCTGGTCGTCGCCCGCGGCCGGGTCGAGGCCTGGCAGGGCGAGCGGCTGCTGCGCGCCGATGAATTCACCTATGACCGCAATACCGGCGTCGCCACCGCCCGCGGCAATGTCCAATTGCTGGAACCCGACGGCACGGTGATGTTCGCCGAGCAGGCCGAGCTGAAGGACCGCTTCCGCGACGGCGTGCTGGAGGGGGTTCGCGGCCTGCTCGCCGCCAATGGGCGGATGGCCGCCAATGGCGCCCGCCGCACCGGCGGCACGGTGAACGAGCTTTCCCGCGTCGTCTATTCCTCCTGCGACCTCTGCCCGGAGGATCCCAACCGCCCGCCGCTCTGGCAGGTGGAGGCCCGCCGCGCGACGCAGGACAAGGACAGCCAGCGCATCACCTACCGGGATGCGACGGTGCGCCTCGGCGGCTGGCCGGTGCTCTACACGCCCTATCTCTCGCATCCGGATCCCGCGGCGCCACGCGCCTCCGGCTTCCTCTTCCCGACCGCCGGCTATACCCGCTTCCTCGGCGCCTTCCTCGAGACGCCCTATTTCTGGGCGATCGACGACAGTTCCGACCTCACCATCGTGCCCATCGTCTCGTCCCGGCAATATCCCAACCTCGGGCTCGAATACCGCAAGCTCTTCAACTTCGGCGAGATCCTGGGCACCGCCTCGGTCGGCGGCTTCAACGGCACCGATACCGGCGGGCGGCGCGACCTCGCCGGCCATATCTTCCTCAAGGGCCGCTTCACCCTCGACGAGCATTGGCGCGCCGGCTTCGACCTGAACCGCGCCAGCAGCGAGCTCTACCTGCGGACCTTCCGCTACGAATACCGCCGGGTGCTGACCAGCCAGGCCTATCTCGAAGGCTTCTGGGACACCACCACCTATGCCCGGATCGATGGCCGGGCCTACCAGGGGCTCCGCAGCCTCGATGACACGCGGCAGATTCCCTATGTGCTGCCCAATGCCTATGTGGAGCATGCGCCGCGCGGGAAATACCTCGGCGGCTTCCTGACCATGGATGCCGGGCTGCTCGGCATCTCCCGCGACATCGGCAGCTCGACCCAGCGGCTGGCCACCCGCGCCAGCTGGCAGCGGCCGGAGACGGATCGCCTCGGCGGGCTCTGGACCTTCAAGCTGCAGGGCGATGCCCTGGGCTACCGGTCGCAGGGCCTGCAGGAACCGCCGACCTTCCTGCCGGATGCCAATGGCAGCCAGGCGATCGGCAATATCCGCGCCGCGGTGGATTGGCGGATGCCCTTCGTCCGCTCCGCCGGCAGCTGGGGCAGCCAGACGATCGAGCCGCGCGTCCAGCTCGTCACCGGCCCGCGCGTCGGCCCGCAGTCGCATGTCCCCAACGAGGACAGCATCGATTTCGAATTCACCGATGCCAACCTCTTCTCGCTGAACCGCTACACCGGGCGGGACCGCCAGGAAGGCGGGACCCGGGTGGATACCGCGCTGCGCGGCGCCTGGGACTTCCCCAACGGCGGGCAGGTGGAAGGGCTGATCGGCCGGTCCTTCCGGCTGGATGACCAGATCAGCAGCCCCTATCTCGGCTCCGGCCTCGAACGCCGCGCCTCGGACTATGTCGCGCGGGTGCGCCTGTCGCCCACCTCCTGGTTCAACACCACCGGCCGCATCCGGCTGGATGGCGAGAACATCACCGAACGCCGGATGGTCGATACCACCGCCAACCTCAGCCTCGGCAAGGTGACGCTGACGGCGGGCTATCTCTTCTCCCCGCCGCTGCCCTATCTGACGCCGCTGCGGTCACGGGACGAGGTGGGCGCCGGCTTCTCCGCGAAGATCGGCGAATACTGGCGTGCCTCCCTGCACGGGAAATACGACCTCAGCCTGGGCCGTGCCGTGCTGCTGCAGGGCTCGGCCGGCTACGAGGACGAGTGCTTTATCTTCGAAGGCCGCTTCGTCAAGCGCTTCGCCCAGGACCCGGCGACGAACAGCCTTTATGCGGCGAATACGGTCGTGCTGTTCCGCGTCGGCTTCAAGACGCTGGGCGAGTACTTCTTCCGGGCGATCTGACGGCAAGGGCGGCCGTTCAGGCCGCCCGCAGCCCCTGCAGCAATTCCTGCAGCTCCCCGCGCAGGGCATGGCCCTGCTGGGTCACCTGCCCGGTGGTCTCGCGCATCGCCTGCAGGGCGGCGGTGGTGGCTTCCATCCCGCTGCTGACATGGGTGATGTTGACCGAAACCGCCTCCGTGCCGCGCGCCGCCTCGGCCACGTTGCGGGCGATCTCCTGCGTGGCGGCGCCCTGTTCCTCGACCGCCGCGGCGATGGCGGCGGCGATCTGATCCACCTGGCCCACCACCCCGGCGATGCCGCGGATGGACTGCACGGCCTGCTCCGTCGCGCCCTGGATGGCGCCGATCTGCGCGCCGATCTCCTCCGTCGCCCGGGCGGTCTGCCCGGCCAGCGCCTTCACCTCGCTCGCCACCACCGCGAAGCCCTTGCCGGCCTCCCCGGCCCGGGCCGCCTCGATCGTCGCATTCAGGGCCAGCAGATTGGTCTGGCCGGCAATATCGCCGATCAGCCGCACCACGTCGCCGATCCGGCTGGCCGCCTCGTTCAGGCTGGCGACCGTCGCATCCGCGGCGCCGGCTTCCTGCACCGCCTGCCGCGCCACGCCGGAGGCCTGGGCCACCTGCCGGGTGATCTCGCCGACCGAGGCGGCGAGCTGATCCGCCGCCGCCGCCACGGTCTGCACGTTGTCGGTCGCCTGGCCGGCGGCCCCGGCGACCGAGGCGGCGCGCTGCGTGGTATCCGCCGCGGTGCCGGCGAGGGCCCCGATATTGGCCTCCAGGGTTCGCGCCGAGCCGGACAAGGTTTCCACCACGGCGCCGAGCTGGGCCTCCACCCGCCCCGCCAGGGCCAGCCGGCTCTGGCTCCGCTCGGCCGCCGCCACCTCCCGTTGCGCCGCCGCCGCCGCTTCCAGGCTGCGGGCCAGCAGGGCCGCGCCCCGCAGCGCTTCGAGCCCGCGGGCGATGGCGCCCACCTCGTCGCGGCGGCCGAGCTCCGGGCTGGCCTCGTCGATCCGCCCGGCGGCCATGGCATCGGCGGTCGCGCTCAATCGCCGCAAGGGCCCGGTGACGCCACACAGCACGATGAACAGGGCCAGCCCGACCGAAACCAGGATGCCGCCCGTGGCGACCAGCGTCAGCCAGAGCCGGGCATCGGTCGCCGCTTGGTCGGATTCCATCTTCTGGGTCGCCATCGCCGCGGTGATCCGGTCCTCCACCCCGCGCAGCTTCAGCCGCATCTGCTGCACCAGCGGCGCCGCGGCGGTCGCGGTCGCACCTGCCGCATCCAGCAGGCCGGCGCGCGACTGTGCCAGCACCTCGGCATAGCGTGGCCTGTACAGGGCCAGCAGCGACTGCACGGTGACGACATCGGCCCGGTTGGCCGGGGTGATGAGCAGGGTTTCGAAGCTCTGCAACCGCCGTTCCAGCATCGCCAGCTCTTCCACCGCCGAATCCTCCCACCGCTGCCGCTGCTCCGGCGTCAGCTCCATCGGCAGGAATTCCACGCCCCGGGCGAAGGCGAGCAGGTTCGAGGTGGCGCGCCCCACGGCATTCAGCCGGCTGCCGCGCTGCTCGATCAGCAGCAGGCGGTCATGTTCGGCGGCCAACTGCCGGTCGGCCATGAAGCCCAGCGCGACGGCGACACCGGCCAGCAGCGCGACCACCGCCAGCAGCCGTGGCGCGAGGCCACGCCAGCCAGGGCCAACCCCAGGGCCGGCCTTGTCGGATGCGGCCAGCAGAGACGATTTGGGCATGCGCAGGTCCAGTTCAGCGACGGAGAGGCGCTCGAAATCAGTCATCGGGGTTAAGGAACCGCTAAACGGCCGTTCCGCGGCGCGGCGTCCTGGCTACACTGGACGGGCACAACCGGCCGGAAAGGCCGGATACGGGAGAACGCCCAGCCATGACCCATCGCTTCGGCCGCCGCGCCGCACTCAGCGCCGCGCTCGCCCTGCCGCTGCCCGCCATCGCCCAAGCCGGCTTCCCCAACCGGCCCATCCGCATGCTGGTGCCCTGGCTGCCCGGCGGCTCCTCCGATACCCATCTCCGCGTCCTCAGCGAGATCGCCGGGCGCAAGCTCGGCCAGCCCGTGGTGATCGAGAACAAGCCCGGCGCCTCCGGCACCCTCGGCGCCCTGGCCATGTCCCAGGAAGCCAAGGCGGATGGCCATATGCTGGGCCAGCTGCCGATCACCGTCTTCCGCCTGCCGGCGATGACGCGCCGCCCGACCTTCGATCCGATGACGGATTTCAGCTACGTGCTGCACCTCACCGGCTATGTCTTCGGCGTGGTGGTGCGGGCCGACCAGCCCTGGCAGACATGGGCGGAATTCATCGCCTTCGCCAAGGCCAATCCCGGCAAGGTCACCTACGGCACCCCCGGCGTCGGCAGCACCCTGCACATCACCATGGAACGCATCGGCGAGATGCTGGGCATCGAATGGCTGCATGTCCCCTTCCGCGGCGGCGCCGACAACATCCAGGCGGTGCTCTCGGGCCAGACCATGGTGAATACCGACAGCACCGGCTGGGCGCCGCTGGTCGAGGACGGCAAGCTCCGCCTGCTGGTGGTCTGGACCGCCGAGCGCGCCAAGCGCTTCCCCGACGTGCCGACGCTCCGCGAAGTCGGCATCGACATCGTCGCCGACAGCCCCTTCGGCCTCGGCGGCCCGCGGAACATGGATCCCGGCATCAAGCGGGTGCTGCACGACGCCTTCAAGGAGGCGCTGTTCGACCCGCAGCATGTCGCCACGCTGGACCGCTTCGACATGCCGCTGCGCTACATGGACAGCGACGCCTATGCCGCCTTCGCCCGCAAGCTTTTCGATGAGGAGGGCGCCATCATCCGCAAGATCGGCCTGAAGATGGATTAGGCCGTGATCGCCCGCGGTGGGATCACCGACAGGCGTCGCTCACGCGCCACACCATCGGGCCACAGCATCGGGCCACAGCATGGGCCGTGCCTTGTCAGCACGGACCATGCTCCAGGCCTCAGGCCAGAATGAAGTCCGCCGCGACGAGATGGTGGCAGCCGGCGAGCTCGATCTCGCCCGTCGGCCCGTTGGGCAGCGTCGGCTCCACGCCGTCGGGCGGCTGTCCCAGGGGGGCGGCGAATTGCACCACCGTATGGCCGTCCTCGACGAAGCTGCGCACCTGCAGCGCGAAGCTCGCGGTGAAGTCGCCGCCGCCGAGGAAGACCGCAGGCGGCGGCCCGCCGGGGCCGGCGAAGAAATTCAGGTAGCCAGTCAGGTCGATCCGGTCCTGGCCGTGGTGGAAATCGAGCACGAGGTCCCGCAGCCCGGCACCGACGCCGTCGTCCACCGTCGGTGCCGGCGAACCGCGGCCGAAGACGAAGACATCCGCGCCGCTGCCGCCGACCAGCGTGTCCACGCCCGCCCCGCCCGATAGCCGGTCGTCGCCGGCCCCGCCGAACAGGTGGTCCGCGCCGCCGCTGCCGAGGATCAGATCCGCTCCGGCGCCGCCGTACAGCCAGTCCGCGCCATCGACCCTGCCGATCGCCTGCCCGCCGCTCGGGCTGCCGCCGAAGACGCCGAAGCCGTTGATGGTGTCGTTGCCGGCACCGCCGAAAACCGTATCCGCCCCGTAGCCGGCATAGACCAGGTCATCCCCGGCCCCGGCGAGGATCAGGTTGTTGCCGAGCCCCTCGCCACTGCCGTAGGGCGGCGGGAAGGGGCCGCCGAAGCTGCCGCCGCCCAGGAAATTATCGCCGAAGATCGTGTCGTTGCCGCTGCCCGCCAGGATCAGGTCACCGGCCTCGCGGCCCTCGATCCGGTCGTCGCCGCCCCGGGCCAGGATCAGGTCGGGCTCCGCCGTTCCCACCAGGCTGTCGCTGCCCGGCGTACCGATGCGTGTCGCCATCGCCTTGTTTCCTTCCCTTACCGTTCGTGCGGTTCTTTTTCCCGGGCAGGGCAAGGCTAGTCCCGGCGGCGGATCGCTGGCGAAGGATGCCGGCTCACACCTGCGCGATGCCGCGCGCGGCGTGCGGTTGGACAGCGGGCCGCCGAGCGGCTATGGCGCCGCCGGAAACGCAGCCACGCCAAGGGAGAAACGCCGAATGACCATCCGCCACGGCCGGCGCGCCATGCTCGCGCTCGGCGCCGGGGCGCTTGCCGCGCCCGCCATCGCCCAGCCCGCCTGGCCCGCCCGTCCCATCCGCATGTACGTCCCCTGGGCACCCGGCGGCACCACTGACGTGCAGATGCGCGCCCTCTGCGAGGCCGCCTCCCGCCGCATCGGCCAGACCGTGGTGCCGGAGAACAAGTCGGGCGCCGGCGGCATCCTCGGCGCCCAGGCCATGCTCACCGACCGGCCGGACGGCTATACGCTGGGCCAGATGCCGGTTAGCGTCTTCCGCACACCGCTCATGTCCTCCCGCCCGATGTTCGATCCGGTGGCGGACTTCACCTATATCGTCCATCTCACCGGCTATCTTTTCGGCGTCGTGGTCCGCGCCGATGCGCCCTGGAATACCTTCGCCGAATTCCTCGACCATGCCCGCCGCAACCCCGGCAAGGTTAACTACGGCACCCCCGGCGTCGGCACCTCGCTCCACATCACCATGGAGCGCATCGCCGCCGAGAAGGGCCTCGACTGGACCCATATCCCCTTCCGCGGCGTGGCCGAGAACATGGCCGCCCTGCTCGGCGGCCAGATCGACGCGACGGCCGACAGCAGCGGCTGGTCGCAGCTCGTGCAGGACGGCAAGCTGAAGCTCCTCGTCACCTGGGGCGAGACCCGCGCCAAGCGCTTCCCCGAGATCCCCACCCTGCGGGAGGTCGGCATCGATATCGTCAGCGCCTCCCCCTACGGCATCGCCGGCCCGAAGGGCATGGATGCGGGGCTGGTCCGCGCCATCCACGATGGCTTCAAGGCGGCGCTGGAGGACCCCGCGCATCTCGCGGTGCTCGAGCGCTTCGACATGCCGGTGATGTACAAGAACACCGCCGACTACCAGGCCTTCGTCCGCCAGCAGATCGAGGAGGACCGGGTCATGATCCAGAAGCTCGGCCTGCGTATCAACTGACCCGGGGAGCGTGACAGGGGGTGGCGGACCGGCGCGGTTCCGTCGCATGCTTCCACGAGACCGGCCGTGCAAGCCGGCGATCCAGTGGAGGATGCCATGCCCCAGCCGGGACTTTCCCGCCGCGCGATGCTCGGCGCCTTGGCCACGTTGCAAGGCGCCGGCCTTGCCACGCCGGCGCTGGCCCAGTCGCGCTCGGCGGAGGCGCGCTACCCCGACCGCCCGATCCGCATCTACGTGCCCTGGACCCCCGGCGGAGCGACCGACATCCAGATGCGCTCGGTCTGCGACATCGCTCAGCGCCATCTCGGCCAGCCCATCGTGGTGGAGAACCGGCCCGGCGCCAGCGGCACCCTCGGCGCCGTGACGGTGCGGGAGGCGAAGCCGGACGGCTATAGCCTCTCGCAGATGGCCCAGGGCGTCTTCCGCCTGCCGGCGATGCAGGCGAAGCCGGCCTGGGACCCGGTGCGGGACTTCACCTGGATCGTCCGCCTGGTCGGCTACATGGGCGGCGTCGTGGTCCGCCCCGATGCGCCCTGGCGCACGATGGCGGAGCTGGTGGACTTCGCCCGCGCCAATCCGGGCAAGGTCAACTACGGCACCCCCGGCGCCAATACGACTGACGTGCAGATGCAGCGCCTGGCCAGGGTCACCGGGGTGGACTGGGTCCCGGTTTCCTTCCGCGGCGCCGCGCCCAACCTGCAGGCGCTGCTGGCCGGCGACATCCACTTCTCCGCCGAGACCAGCGCCTGGGCCGAGATGGCGCTGGAAGGCCGGGTCCGCCCGCTCGCCGTCTGGACCAGCGACCGGGCCAAGCGCTTCCCCGAGGTCCCCACCTTCCGCGACCTCGGCTGGGACGTGCTGGGCGAAAGCGCCTATGGCATCGCCGGTCCGCGCGGCATGGAGCCGGAGGTGGTGGAGATCCTCCACCAGGCCTTCCGCCGCGCCGTCCACGACCCGGCCCATCTCGCCGTCCTCGCCCGCTTCGACATGCCGGTGCGCTACATGCCGCCCGAGGATTTCGCCAACGACGCCGTGGTCCAGGCGGAGGAAGCGCGACGGGTGGTGCAGGAGCTGGGGCTGCGCATCGGGTGACGCCGCTTCTCCACCTGCGCTGCGGGGACGACCTGCGCGGCCGCCTGCAACAAGCCGGCATCACCGGCGAATACCAGGCCTTCGCCGATCCGGTCTGCATGGGCCCGGCGCCCGGCGAGACCCGGGACGAAGGCGAGCTGATGGCTTGGCTGGGGCTGCGCGCCCGCTACGTCGCCCTGCATACCGGGCAGGATGCCGCCGCGGTGCGGCTGCGGCTCGGCCGGGAATATGCCGCGCTTTTCGCCCTGCACCGGCGGGAAGCCGTCTGGCTCTGGTTCGAGCACGACCTCTGGGACCAGGCGGCGCTCATCCGCATCCTCTCGCTGCTGGCGGAGAAGCGGCTGCTGCGCGGCAAGCTGCTGCTGGTGCCGGCCGATGGCCATCGCTGCTTCCCCGAGCTCAGCGATGCCGAGCTGGCCATGCTGAAGCCCGCCCCGCTCTCCGACCTGCAGCTGGAACAGGCGGCCGAGGCCTGGGCCGCCTTCGCCGCGCCCGATCCCGGCGCGCTGGATGCCCTCAGCCGGCGCGAATTGGCCCTGCCGCACCTGGCCGCGGCGATGCGCCGGCACCTGCGGGACCTGCCATGGACCACGGATGGCCTGGGCGAGACCGAGCGCGCCGTGCTGCGGGCCATCGCCGCGGGTGCCGCGGATGAGGCGGCGGTCTTCCAGGCGGTCGGCCGCGCCGACCCCATCTTCCACCTGACCGACCTCATCGTGCGGGAGATAATCGGCCGGCTGCGGCAAGGCCCGAAGCGGCTGGTGACGCAGGCCGCGCCCCTGCGGCCGACCCCGCGGGGCGTCGCCGTCCTGGCCGGGCAGGACCGCCACCGGCCGGCGCCGCGGGCCCATGCCGGCATCGCCGTCCTGCCCGACCCGCCCTGGCTCTGGGATCCGGATCAGGCCGGCACCGTCGCCGGCAAGCCGCGGAATTGAGAACGGGGAGGGACCTGCGTCCCTCCCCGTCATCGTGCCAAGCCGTTGGGCTTTAGCTACGCGGCGCGCCGGTCTCGACGCTGGCGAGGCCATTGGCATGCTGCACCGGCTCATAGGCCACATAGGCATCGGCGCCGCCGCCGACGAGCCGGCCGACCTGGCCCGGGAAGGCATTCACCCGGCCATACTGGTAGGTGCGGTCGCGGTCGCCGCCGCTGAGGCGGACCTGGGCGCTGCCGACGACATTGTCCGGCAGGCCGGTGCCGTTGCCATAGACGACTTCCGGGCCGCCATTGCCATTGCCACCGACCAGTCGCGGGCCTTCCTGGGCCACGGCGGCACCGGCGGCGCCGACAGCGATGACGGAAGCAAGCAGAAGATTGCGGAACATTTTAACTCTCGATCCTTTGTCTCGGATGGCGCTGGCCCGGGATACGGGGGGCCATCCTTCACAGTCGAAGATGGGACGCATGGCTCGGCTCCGCCAATGCGTTTGACGCATGATGAGTATTTGCGCCGTGGATGGTAACCTTCAGCCGCCGAGGCTTGCGCTGCCGCCCTGCGCCAGTCCGGCGGGAGCCCCGCCGGGCAGGTAGACCAGCCGCGCCTCATCGCCGCCGCCGACCAGCACCGCCACGCGGCCCGGCTGCGCCCGGAGGCCGGCATAGCCATAGCTGCGGTCCGCACCGCCGCCGCTCAGCGTCACATCGCCGCCGCCCACCAGCGAACCGCCCGGTGCAAACCCGTATTCGACATGGGAATCCTCGCCGCCGCCCACAAGCTGCGGGGCGGCCTGGGCGGTGCCGAGGCCGAGGGCGACGGTGGAAGCAAGCAGGATGCTGCGGATCATGACGGGTCTCCTTCAGGTCCGGGATGGTCGTGCCATCCCCTTGACCCGGAAGATGCGCCGCCGCGGCGCCCGCGCCCAATCCTCGTTACGGATCCTGCCTATTCATATGACAAATGAGTGAGCAGATGCAGCATAATGTTCGCATGCCGGCGCAACCGCCGGATGGCTGTCCTCCCGGCCCCGCCGCATCCTCCGCCCAGCCCGAGGAGCCGCCATGACCGCCTTCCGCTGCATCCCCATCGAGACCGCGACCGCCGAGCGCTTCCGCCGCACCGGCCGCGACGACCGCGGCCTGCCGCTGCACCACCGGATCGTGGATGGCCCCGGCTACCCCTGCCGCCACTGCCTGCAGCTGGGCGAGCCGGGCGAGGCGATGCTGCTCGGCAGCTACGACCTGCCGCATCCGCAGGGCGTCTACTGGACCCCGAGCCCGATCTTCCTGCATGCCCGGGATTGCGCGCCCTTCGACGCGGCAAACGAGATCGCCCCGACCGTGCTGGCCAATGGCATCGTCTCGGTCCGCGCCTACGACGCGGCGGAGCTATGCCTCTACGACCTCGGCGCCATCGGCGAGGGCAGCGCCGTGGCGCCGCTGCTGGACCGCGCCCTGGCCGATCCGCGGACGCGCTTCGTCAACATCCATACCGCCCGGCCCGGCTGCCTGCTCTGCCGGGTGGAGCGGCTGGCGGCCTAGGCGGCCTCCAGCTTCTCCGTCAGCTCCAGCCACTCGGTCTCGAGCCCCGGCAGGATCTTGCCGATCACCGCCCGGCGCGTCGTCGCCCGGTTCACCAGGTCCGACTTGTTGCCGGCATAGAGCCGCGGATCGGCCAGCGCCTTGTCGAGGACATTGGCCTCGTCCTGCAGCTTGGCGATCTGCGCCTCGAGCTGCTTCAGCCGCTCCTTCAGCGGCGCCAGCGCCCGGCGTGCCTCCGCCTGGCCCTTCTTGTCGACCGCCCGGTCGCCGCCGCCGCGCGCCGCCGTCCCCGGCTCGGCACGGGAGGCGCGGCGGCCGCCGCCGCCCAGCATGGCGCGGTAGTCGTCGAGGTCGCCGTCGAAATTGGCGACCACGCCATTGCCGACCAGCCAGAGCCGGTCCGCCACCAGCTCCACCAGATGCGGGTCGTGGCTGATGAGGATGACGGCGCCGTTGTACTCGGCCAGCGCCTTCACCAGCCCGTCGCGCGCATCGATATCCAGATGGTTGGTCGGCTCATCGAGGATCAGCAGCTGCGGCGCATCCCGCGTGCAGAGCGCCAGCAGCAGCCGCGCCTTCTCCCCGCCCGAGCAGGCCGAGATCCGCGTCGTCGCCCGCTCCACGTCGAGGCCGAAGCGGGCGAGCTGGGACCGGCATTGCTGCACGGTCGCCCGCGGCATCACCGCCTGCATGTGGGACAGCGGCGTGCCGTCCATGTCCAGCTCGTCGGTCTGGTGCTGGGCGAAGTAGCCGACCTTCAGCTTGGGCGAGCGGAACATCGTGCCATGCATCAGCGGCAGCCGCCCGGCGAAGAGCTTGGCCAGCGTGGACTTGCCGTTGCCGTTGGCGCCGAGCAGGGCGATCCGGTCATCCTGGTCCAGCCGCAGGTCCAGGCCCTTGAGGACCACCCGCTTATCGTAGCCGATGCTGCCCTGGCTGATCGACAGCACCGGCGGGGCCAGCTCGGCCGGCTCGGGGAAGGCGAAGCGGGTGACGTGGTCCTCGACGATGCTCTCGATCGCCGGCATCCGCTCCAGCGCCTTGATGCGGGACTGCGCCTGGCGAGCCTTGCTGGCCTTGGCCTTGAAGCGGTCCACGAAGGACTGGATATGCGCCCGCTCGGCGGTCAGCTTCTCGTTCTGCGCCGCCTGCTGCGCCTGGCGCTCGGTCCGGACCCGGACGAAATTGTCGAAGGCGCCGGGGTAGAGCGTCAGCTTGGCCCGATCCAGATGCGCGATCGCATCGACGCAGCGCTCCAGCAGCCCACGGTCGTGGCTGACCACGATGGCGGCGCCGGAGAAGCGCTGCAGCCAGCCCTCCAGCCACATGGTGGCCTCAAGGTCGAGGTGGTTGGTCGGCTCGTCCAGCAGCAGGATCTCGGGCTCGAGGAAGAGCACCCGCGCCAGGGCCACCCGCATCCGCCAGCCGCCGGAGAATTCCGTGCTCGGCCGCGCCTGGGCGGCGGCATCGAAGCCGAGGCCGGCGAGGATGGTCGCGGCGCGCGACGGCGCGCTGTCGGCGCTGATGGCGATCAGCCGCTCATGAATCTCGGCCATCCGGTGCGGCTCGGGGTGGCCCTCGGCCTCGGCCAGCAGGCTGGCCCGCTCCTCGTCCGCAGCCAGCACCGTCGCCAGCAGACTCTCCGGCCCACCGGGCGCCTCCTGCGCCACATGGCCCATGCGGGCCCGGGCGGCGAGGCGGATCTCGCCCCCATCCGGCTGGATCTCGCCGGTGATGCATTTCAGCAGGGTGGACTTGCCGGCGCCGTTGCGCCCGACCAGACCGACCTTGCGGCCGGGGTCGACGATCAGGTCGGCGTTTTCCAGCAGCAGCCGGCCGGCGATGCGAAGCGTGAGGTCGCGGATGGCAAGAACGGTCATGCGGAGGCTTCTAACGCCGCCGCCGCGCCCCGTCACGCATCGCCGGCAGCACGGCTGCCCCGCGCGGGGCTAGGCCGGCTTGGTCGGCAGCGCTTCCGGGTCCGCCGGCTCCTGGGACGCATCCGGTCGCGGCCGCTGTTCCGGCCCGGCGGTGCCTTCGCTCCATTCGTCGGTGATCAGCCCCTGCTGGCTGCTGACCTGGTCGACATCGGCCTGGCTCGGCGGGCGCGGGATATAGCCGGCCTTGGTCTGGCCCCCGGCGGCATCACCCTGGGGCTTCTCGTCATTGGCCATGGCGGCATTCCTCCTGTGTGTCGGAGGCCCAACGCAGCCCGGCGCCCCGGGTTGGGCTTGCATCGCGCCCTTGGCCCGCCTATCCCGCCGCCACCGTCACAAAGGAACGCCGCCCATGGCCATCGAGCGCACCCTCTCCATCCTCAAGCCCGACGCGACCCGCCGCAACCTGACCGGCAAGATCAACGCCAAGTTCGAGGCCGCCGGCCTGCGCATCGTCGCGCAGAAGCGCCTTCACCTCAGCGAGGCCCAGGCCGGCGCCTTCTATGCCGAGCACAAGGCCCGCCCCTTTTACAAGGATCTGGTCGGCTTCATGACCAGCGGCCCGGTCGTGGTGCAGGTGCTGGAAGGCGAGAACGCCATCGCCAAGAACCGCGAGATCATGGGCGCCACCAACCCGGCCAATGCCGCGGAAGGCACCATCCGCAAGGAATTCGCCGAGAGCATCGAGGCGAACAGCGTGCACGGCTCGGACGGAACCGAGGCCGCCGCCCGCGAGATCAGCTTCTACTTCGCCGGCACCGAGATCGTCGGCTGAGGCGTCATGGGCCGGCCGCAAGGCCGGCCCATCGGTTTCAGGCCCCGTCTTCAGGCCACGAAGACCAGCAGCGCCAGCAGGATCAGCACGGTCACGCCGATGCCCCAGGTGGCGAATTGGACGAAGCCTTCCCAGCCCCGCTGCCGGTCGGCCAGGATCTCCTGGGTATCGGTCGCCGCGAATTCGTAATGCGTGTCTTCGGCCACGGGGCTGGTCCTCATCGGGTCTCGGGTTGGGTTTAGAAAGCGCCAGCCGGCTTCGCAAGGGGGCTGCAATCCGGGTTCCGTAGCACCGCACCGGCCGGCGGCAGCGCCACCGCCCCGCCCGCCGCCTGGCGCAGCGCCGCCGGGTACAGCAGGTGCTCCTGCGCCAGCACCCGCGCCGCCAGGGCCGGCTCGTCATCCTCCGGCAGCACCGGCACCGCGGCTTGGGCGAGGATCGGACCCTCGTCCATCCCCTCCGTCACCCAATGCACCGTGCAGCCATGCAGCTTCACCCCCGCCGCCAGGGCGCGGGCATGGGTGTCGAGGCCCGGGAAGGCCGGCAGCAGGCTCGGGTGGATATTCAGCATCCGCCCCGCCCAGAGCCCGACGAAATACGGCGTCAGCAGCCGCATGTAGCCGGCGAGGCAGACCAGCCGCACCCCATGCTGCTCCAGCACCGCCTGCACCGCCGCCTCATGCGCCGCCCGGTCGCGGCCGAAGTCGCGGCTCGGCACCACCGCGGTCGGCACCCCGGCGGCGGCGGCCAGCGCCAGCCCGCCGGCATCCGCCCGGTTGGCCAGCACCAGCGCAATCTCGGCCGGGAAGTCGGCCGCCCGCGCCGCCTCCAGCAGCGCCACCATGTTGGAGCCGCGGCCGGAGATCAGGATGGCCGTCTTCACCCGCATCAGCGCGGCCAGCTGGCCGGCAGGTTGTCGATGCGGACCTGCGCCTCGCCGCTGCCGGCCTCGAGCTGGCCCAGGCGGGATACCGTCTCGCCGGCGCCCTCCAGCAGCGCGGTCGCCGCGGCCACCGCTTCGGCTGCGACCACCACCACCATGCCGATCCCGCAGTTGAAGACCCGCAGCATCTCCTCCGGCGCCACGTTGCCGGTCCGGGCGAGCCAGCCGAAGACCGGCGGCACGGCCCAGGCCCCCGCATCGACCACCGCCGCCACCCCTTCGGGCAGCACCCGCGGCAGGTTGCCCGGCAGGCCGCCGCCTGTGATATGCGCCGCCGCCTTGAGCAGCCCCGCCTTGTGCAGCGCCAGCACCGATTTGACATAGATCCGGGTGGGCGCCATCAGCGCCTCGCCCAAGGTCTGGCCCGCCGCGAAGGGCGCCGGGCTGCCCAGCCCGGCATTGCCCGCCTCGACGATCCGCCGCACCAGGGAGAAGCCGTTGGAATGCACCCCGGTGCTGCCCAGGCCGAGCAAGACGTCCCCCGGCCCGACATCCGGCTTCGGCAGCAACCCGTCCCGCTCCGCCGCGCCGACCGAGAAGCCGGCGAGGTCGTAGTCCTCGGCCGCGTACATCCCCGGCATCTCCGCCGTCTCGCCGCCCACCAGGGCGCAGCCGGCCTGGCGGCAGCCCTCGGCGATGCCGGCGATGACCGCCTTGGCCACCTCCAGCCGCAGGCGGCCGGTGGCGAAGTAGTCCAGGAAGAACAGCGGCTCGGCGCCCTGCACCACCAGGTCGTTGACGCACATGGCCACCAGGTCGATGCCCACGGTGTCGTGCAGCCCGGCATCCAGCGCGACCCGCAGCTTGGTGCCGACGCCATCGGTGGAGCTGACCAGCACCGGGTCGGTGAAACCCGCCGCCTTCAGGTCGAACAGCGCGCCGAAGCCGCCGAGGCCGCCCATGACGCCGCGGCGCCCGGTGGATTTCGCCAGCGGCTTGATCGCCTCGACCAATGCATCGCCGGCGTCGATATCCACCCCGGCGTCACGATAGGTCAGGCTCTTATGGGTGGAACTGGTCAGGTCAGCCTCCGATCGGCTAAGGGGAGTTGGCGGCTTTCTAGCGCGCCTTGACCGGCGCGTCCCGCCCCGGCGACGGCGTAATGCAGGAGATGAGCGGAATGCAGGGCAAGCATCGGCGCCTGGGGTGCGGCATGGCGCCATGGCGCCTGGGCTGCGGCATGGCGCTGGCGGCCCTGGTCACCCTGGGTGTGGCCGCCCCGGCCGCCGGGCAGTACCTGCCCCCCGCCGCCGCGCCCTTCACGGCGGCCCCGGCCGCGGAAGCCCCGCCGCCGATCAACCTCAGCCAGCGCGGCATCCCGGCCGAGGCCAGCGCCGAGAACGGCGTGCTGGCCCGCGACAAGGCGCTGGCCGCTGGCCGCCGCCTCGCCTGGGAGAAGGCGCTGTCCGAGGCCGGGCTCCCCGCCACCACCCTTTCCGACCAGCGGATCGAGGGTCTCGTCTCCTCCATCGTCATCGAGCAGGAACGCACCGCGCCGACCCGCTATACCGGCCGGATCACGGTGAATTTCGACCCGAACCGGGTCCGCTCCGCCCTCGGCGGCAATGCCACCGTCCCCGGCGCCACCCAGCCGGCAGTCGCCGCCGCCCCGGCCTCGAATTGGCTGGAGGCCAGGGCCACCTATCGCGGCATGGCGGAATGGCTCGACCTGCAACGGCGGCTGCGCATGGCCGGCCCGGTGGCCTCGGTGGATATCCTGGCGATCTCGGTCGATCAGGCGCGGCTGCGGCTCGGCCTGCGCGCCCCGGCGCCGGATGCCGCGGCCAGCCTCATCGCCGCCGGCATCGCGCTGGAGCCGATGATGACCCAGCCGGGCATGCCGGCCGATGCCTCCTGGCGGCTTGGCCTTGCCGGCGGAGGCTGAACCGCCGCCGGCCCCCGTGGCGGCGGAGACGCCCCCGCCCGAGGCCCCGGCACCCGACCCGGGCCCGCCGCATGTGCTGGTGACGCTGCCGAATCTCATCACCCTGGCCCGGCTCTGCGCCGTGCCGGCCACCATCTGGCTCATCCTGCACCAGCGGCTCGACCTCGCCTTCTACCTCTTCATCGGCGCGGGCGTGTCGGATGGGGTGGACGGCTGGCTGGCACGGGTCCGCAATGCCCGCAGCGCGCTGGGGGCCCTGCTGGACCCGGTGGCGGACAAGGCGCTGCTGGTCTCGGTCTACCTGGCGCTCGCCGGGATCGGCGTGCTGCCCGATTGGCTGGCGATCCTGGTCGTCTTCCGAGACCTGCTGATCGTCGGCGGGATCCTGGTGCTCTGGGTGCTCGGCCAGCCGCCGGCGATCCGGCCGCTGCTGGTCTCGAAGCTCAATACCTGCCTGCAGATCGCCCTCGCCGCGGTGGCGCTGGGGCTGGCCGGCTTCGGTTTCGATGCCCCCGGCGTGCTGGGCGCCTTTATCTGGGCCACCGCGGCCACCACCCTGGCCTCCGGCGCCGCCTATGTCGGCTCCGCCCTGCGGCATCCGCGGTCGACGCCATGACCCTGCCGCCCGCCGCGCCGCAGCGGCCGGAGCCTCCGGGGACGCCGGTGCCGGCGCCACCCGCCGCCATGTCCCTCGGCCGGCCGCGCATCGCCCCGCCGGTGGCGACCCGCCTGCAGCGCGCCGCCCTGGCCTTCGGCCTCGGCACCGGGCTGCTGCTGGTCTTCTGGCTCTTCTCGCCGATCCTGACGCCCTTCGTCCTGGCCGCCGTCATCGCCTATTTCCTCGACCCGCCGGCGACCCGGCTGACCCGCATCGGCATCCCGCGCGGGCTTTCGGCCCTGCTGATGATCCTGGCGCTGGTCGCCGTCGCCTTCCTCTGCCTGCTGCTGCTCTACCCGCTGCTGATCGCCCAGGTGACCGTGCTGCTGCAGCGGCTGCCGAGCTACGTGCTCGGCATCGGCCAGGCGGTGCGGGATGCGCTGACCGCCCTGTCCGAACGCCTCGGCCCGGATGTCTTCGACGCCAGGCTGCAGGACCTAGCGGTGGGGCAGGCGGGGGCCATCATCTCCTACCTCGGCACTTCGCTGGCGCGGATGATCAGCGGCGGCATCGCCATCTTCAGCGTCTTCACCCTGGTCACCGTCACCCCCGTGGTGGCCTTCTACCTGCTGCGGGACTGGCCGCGGATGATCCGGCGGATCGATGCCTGGCTGCCGCGCCGCTCCGCCGCCACCCTCCGCCAGCTGGCACGGGATACCGACCGGGTGCTCTCGGCCTGGCTGCGCGGGCAGCTGCTCTGCTGCGCCCTGCTCGCGGTCTACTATGCCGCAGCGCTCTCGGCGGTCGGGCTGGAACTCGGGCTGACCGTCGGGCTGATGTCCGGCGTGCTCTCCTTCATCCCCTATGTCGGCTCCATCACCGGGCTGCTGACCGCCCTGGCCCTGGCCCTGGCGCAATTCGGCACCTGGAACGGGGTGCTGGTGGTGCTCGCCGTCTTCATCGTCGGGCAGGTGGTGGAGGGCTACATCATCTACCCCCGCCTGCTGGGCGACCGGGTCGAGCTGCACGCCGTCTGGGTCATCTTCGCGCTGTTTGCCGGCGGCGTCGCCTTCGGCTTCCTCGGCGTGCTGCTGGCGGTGCCGCTGGCCGCCGTCATCGGCGTCATCGCCCGCTACTGGCTGCGCCGCTACATCGAAAGCCCGCTCTACCTGGACCCGCCGCGGACGGGCTCATGAGCGACGCCGTCACCCTGGTGCCCCCGGCGGGGTCCGTGCTGGCCCGCCAGCTCGCCCTGCCGCTGCCCCCGGCCACCCGCTACGAGCCCGGCGTCCTCCTGGCCGACGAGAGCAACGCGGAGGCCCTGGCCTGGCTCGACCGCCCGGAATCCTGGCCGCAGGGCCGGCTGGCGCTGCACGGCCCGGCGGCGGCCGGCAAGTCCCTCATGCTCCGCACCCTGGCGGCGCGGCGCGGCTGGCCGGTGCTGGAAGGCGCCGCGCTGCGCGGCCTGCCCGCCATGCCCGCCGGCCCCGGCCTCGCGGTGGACGATGCCGATTGCATGGCCGAGGAAGCGGCGCTGCTGCACCTGCTGAACCTCGCCGCCGAGGCCGGGCAGCGGGTGCTGCTCGCCGGCCGCGCCCCGCCCGCCCGCTGGCCGGTCGCCCTGCCGGACCTCCGCAGCCGGCTGCGGGCGATGACCGCGGTCGGCATCCGCCCGCCCGGGGAAGCCCTACTGGCCGCCCTGCTGCGGCAGGACTTCGCCCGCCGCCAGCTGCGGGTGGAGGATGGGGTCCAGGCCTGGCTGCTGCTGCACCTGCCGCGGGAAGCCGCCGCCGTCGCCGAGGCCGCCGCCCGGCTGGACCGCGCCGCCCTGGCGCATGGCGGCCGGGTCACCCGCGCCCTGGCCCGGGCAACCCTGCCCGAGCTGGTGGGTTTCGGATCCGATGACGAATCCATGGCACTGGCCGAGGGCGACTGCCCGCAACCACCGACCCTGCTGTAGGGTGGGGGCATGAGCCTCACCGAAACCCGGTCGCCGCCCGCGCCCGATGCTGCCCAGACCGCACTCCCGGAGGATCCGGACCGGTTCATCAACCGCGAGCTGTCCTGGCTCGACTTCAACACGCGGGTGCTGGAGGAGGCGGGCAATCCGCAGCATCCGCTGCTGGAACGGCTGCGCTTCGTCGCCATCTCGGCCGCCAACCTCGATGAATTCTACTCCGTCCGGGTCGCCGGGCTCATCGGCCAGGAACGCGCCGGCATCACCAGCCAGTCGCCGGACGGCCGTACCCCCTCGCAGCAGCTCACCGCCCTGCATGCCCATGCCCAGGTGCTGATCGAGGCGCAGCAGGCGGAATGGGGCAAGCTGCGCGAATTGCTGCGGGACGCCGGGATCGCCGTCTGCCGCAACGAGGAATTGACCGAGGCCGATCGCGGCTGGCTCGATACCTGGTTCATGGAACGGGTCTTCCCGGTGCTCACCCCGCTGGCGGTGGACCCGGCGCATCCCTTCCCCTTCATCCAGAACCTCGCCGCCTGCATGGTCCTGAAGCTGGTGCGGGAGGAGGATGGCGGCACCATGCGCGCCCTGCTGCCGCTGCCCTCGCAGATCGAGCGCTTCATCCGCCTGCCCAAGGTGGACGGCAGCACCGGCATCCGCTTCGTGCTGCTGGAGGACCTGATCCAGCTCAGCCTCCGCCGCATCTTCCCCGGCTTCATCCCGGCCGAGCATGGGCTGTTCCGGCTGATCCGCGACACCGACGTGGAATTCGAGGAGGAGGCCGAGGATCTCGTCCGCTCCTACGAGACCGCGCTGAAGCGCCGCCGCCGCGGCCGCGCCATCCGCCTCTCGGTCACCACCGCCACGCCGCCCGACATCGTCGACTTCGTCATCGAGGAGCTGGATGCCGAGCGCGGCAGCGTCTTCGTGGTGGAAGGGCTGCTCGGCCTCGACGACCTGAAGCAGCTCATCGTCGACGACCGCCCCGACCTGCTCTTCACGCCCTATGCCCCGCGCTTCCCGGAACGCATCCTGGATTACGGCGGCGACTGCTTCGCGGCGATCAAGGCCAAGGACATCGTCGTCCACCACCCCTACGAAAGCTTCGACGTGGTGGTGCAATTCCTGCGGCAGGCGGCGCGGGACCCGAACGTGGTGGCGATCAAGCAGACCCTCTACCGCACCAGCCGCGACAGCCCCATCGCCCGCGCACTGATCGAGGCGGCCGAGGCCGGCAAGTCCGTCACCGGCATCGTCGAGATCAAGGCCCGCTTCGACGAGGAGCGGAACATCGCCCTGGCGCGGGAGCTGGAAGCCGCCGGCGTCCAGGTCGTCTTCGGCTTCGTCGAGCTGAAGACCCATGCCAAGATGTCGCTGGTGGTCCGCCGGGAAGCCGGCAACCTGCGCAGCTATGCCCATTTCGGCACCGGCAACTACCACCCGATCACCGCCCGCATCTATACCGACCTGTCCTTCTTCACCGCCGATCCGGGCCTGACCGGCGATGCCGCCCGCCTGTTCAACTACATGACCGGCTATGCCCGGCCGGACCGCATGGAAGGCCTGGCCTTCGCGCCCCTGACCATCCGCCCGACCCTGCTGGGGCTGATCGAGCAGGAGCGGCGCTATGCCGAGGAAGGCAAGCCGGCCGGCATCTGGCTGAAGATGAACAGCCTGGTCGACGAACAGCTCATCGATGCGCTCTACAAGGCCTCCCGCGCCGGGGTGAAGGTGGATTGCGTGGTGCGCGGCATCTGCTGCCTGCGCCCCGGCGTCCCCGGCCTGTCCGAGAATATCCGGGTGAAATCCATCGTCGGCCGCTTCCTCGAGCATTCCCGCATCTACTGCTTCGGCAATGGCCATCGCCTGCCCTCCCGCCGCGCCCGGGTCTTCATCTCCTCGGCCGACTGGATGGCGCGCAACATGGACTGGCGGGTCGAGACCATGGTGCCGGTCGAGAATGCGACGGTGCATGCGCAGATCCTCGACCAGATCATGGTGGTGAACCTGAAGGACACCGCGCAGAGCTGGGAGCTGAGCGCCGACGGCAACTGGCGCCGGCTACCGCCCGGCCCGCATCCGGTCTCCGCGCATGAGTATTTCATGACCAACCCCTCCCTCTCGGGACGGGGCAGCGCCCTCAAGCGGACGGCCCGCAGCGCCCTGCGCAAGCCGCGTCCCGACCGCCTTGCCCAAGACTGATGACCCAAGACTGATCTCCGGGATTGAACCGCTTGTCCGTGTCACCACCCCATTCGCATCCCGCCCATCCGCACCCCGATGTCGCCCGCTGCGGCGTCGTCGACCTCGGCTCCAACTCCGTCCGGCTCGTGGTCTTCGAGGGCCGCGGCCGGAATCCCCAGGCGATCTTCAATGAGAAGGCGGTCCTCGGCCTCGGCCGCGGGCTGCAGACCACCGGCCGGCTGAACGAGGATGCGATCGGCCCGGCGCTGACCGTGCTGGCCCGCTACCACGCCGTCGCCGCCGCCATGCGGGCCGATCCGCTGCAGGTGGTGGCGACCGCCGCCGTCCGCGACGCGACCAATGGCCCCGCCTTCGTCGCGGCGATGCAGTCCAGCATCCCCGGCCTCTCGGTCCGCATCCTGACCGGGGAGGAGGAGGGGCGGCTCTCCGCCGATGGCGTGCTGCTCGGCTTTCCCGGCGCCGATGGCATCCTGGGCGACCTCGGCGGCGGCAGCCTCGAGGTGGTGCGGCTGACCGGGGGCAAGGTCGCCCGCGCCGCCTCCCTGCCCATCGGCGCCATCCGCCTGGCCGAACGCGCCGGCGGCGAGGTGATCCGCGCCCGCGCCATCGCCGAGGCCGAGATGGCCAAGGTGCCCTGGCTGGCCGAGGGCGGCGGCCGCGACCTGTATCTCGTCGGCGGCGCCTGGCGCGCGCTGGCGCGGATGCACATCGCCCAGACCGGCTATCCGCTGGCCATCGTCCACCACTACGTGCTGCGGCGCGAGGAAGCGCGCGACCTTTCCGGCGTGGTCATGGCCGCCTCGCGCCGGGTGCTGGAACGCATGCCGGGGGCACCGCAGAAGCGGCTCGGCGATCTGCCCTTCGCGGCCGTCACCATGCGCCGGCTGCTGCGCGCGACCGGCGCCGCCCGCGTGGTCTTCTCGGCCAATGGCCTGCGGGAGGGCTGGTATTCCCGGTTGCTGACCGAGGCGGTGCGCCGCGAGGATCCGCTGCTTGCCGCCGCCCGCGGCCTGGCCGAGGCCTGGGGCCGCGAGCCCGCGCTGCCGCCCGCCCTGCTCGCCTGGACCGATCCGGTCTTCCCCGACCAGGACGCGGCAAGCCGCACCCTGCGGGAGGCCGCCTGCTGGGTTTCCGACATCGGCAGCCACGACCACCCGGAATACCGGGCGGAACAGGCCTTCCTGCGGGTGCTGCGCCAGCATGGCGTCGGGCTGGACCACCATGCCCGCGCCTTCCTCGGCCTCTGCGCCGCCCTGCGCTACGAGGCCGACCCGGGCGCTGCCTTCCTCGGTGCGACGCGGGTGCTGCTGGATGTGGCGACCATCCGCCGGGCGGAGGCGATCGGCGCCGCGCTGCGGCTGGCCTATACGCTCTGCGGCGGCACCCCGGCGCTGCTGGCGGGCACGGTGCTGGAACGCAGCGGCGGCCGGCTGGTGCTGCGGCTCAGCGAGGGCACCGGCGTCTTCGCCGGGGAAAGCGTGCTGCGCCGGGTGGAACAGCTCGGCGCGGTGCTGGGTCTGGAAGCCGTGGTCGAGGTGGCGGAGGGCTGACGCCCCCCGCCGATCGGGCTCAGTAGCCGCCGCGATACCCGCGCGGGCCACGGCCGCCGTAGCCGCCGCCGTAACCGCGCGGCTGCGACTGGTCGTAGAGATAGCCACCCGCGCCGCCGACGCCGGCGCCGAGCAGCGCGCCCAGCCCGGCATTGCCGCTGAAGGAGCCGATGATGCCGCCGACCGCGCCGCCGCCGAGGGCGCCGGTCGCCGTCCGCTGCTGGGTCTGGTTGAGGCCGCCGCAGGCCGAGAGGGCCAGCGCGCCGAGGAGGGGAAGGGCGAGACGCATGCTGCGCATGATCATGATCCTCTCAGCGTGCCGCGTTCGGCGCAGCGGGGTGGGCCGGGCGCGTGGCGCGGCGGGCCGGGGCGGCCGCATCCGCCGGGCAGGGATATTTCGACTGGGCGAAGCGCAGCAGGCCGTCGAGCGCCGGTTCGGCGTTGTAGTTCGGGTTGGCGCGGCTCCAGGCGGCAAAGGCCAGGCCGGCCTCGGCCACGGTCGGCGCCGGATTCGGCACGCAGTACAGCGGCTTGCGGGCGCCACCGGCCGGATGCAGCAGGGTGTGGTACTGGCCGGCGCTGGTCAGGAAGCCCTGGCAATAGGCGATCGCCTCCAGCCGCGGCACGCCGGACCAGCCGGGATCGCAGACGGCGGCGAGATCGGCGACGGTCTGGACATGGGTCACGGCCGGCGTCGTCGCCGGCGCGTTGGCGGCCGGCATCTGGGCCATGGCGGGCGCCAGGGCGAGTGGCCCGCAGGCTAGCAGCGCGGCAGCAATTCGGGTGCGCATGGTCATTCCCCCTTTTCAGGCATGGGCGTGCCACCACGGCAAAGGCCTCGCCGTAAGGCGGGCGACCGGCGCCGTAGCAACCTATCCGATAGTGGATAGTGGCAGCTTAACCAGTCATTAGCGGACCGGTTCCCTCAACCCAGGGAAGAACCGCGTGAGCGGCTGTCACCCTGCGGCGATGAGCTTGATCTTCCGCCCTTCGACGCCGACCGCCAGGCGGCCGGCCTTCAGCGCCAGCGCCGCCTCGCCGAAGACCTCCCGCCGCCAGCCGCGCATGGCGGGCAGGTCGGGCTCGGGCTCGGTCGCCAGCCGGTCCAGGTCGTCCGAATTGGCCAGCAGCTTCGGCGCGACGTTGTGCTCCTCGGACTTCGCCGCCAGCAGCACCTTCAGCAGCGCGACCAGCGCCGGGGAAGGGGAGGGGCCGCCCCGGTCCTTCGGTGCTTCCGGCATGACGCTGTCCGGCAGCGCCTTGGCCTCCCGCAGCGCGGCGATCAGGCCGAGCCCGCTGCGGCCCTTGGCAAAGCCCTCCGAGATGCCGCGCGCCCGTGCCAGGTCGGTGGGATTGTCCGGCCCGGTCGCCGCCAGCTCCAGCAGGGTCTCGTCCTTCACCAGCCGCTGCCGGGGAATGTTGATCCGCTGCGCCTCCAGCTCCCTCCAGGCCGCCGCCGCCCGCAGCAGGCCGAGGAAGCGGCGGTTGGTGGTGCGGGGCTTGAGGCGTTCCCAGGCGGTGGCCGGGTCGGCGCGATAGGTCTCCGGCCGGTTCAGCACCGCCATCTCCTCGGCGACCCAGTCCAGCCGCCCCTCGCGCTCCAGCCGGGCGCTGAGCGCGGTGTAGATCCGCCGGAGATGCGTCACATCCCCCGCGGCATAGACGATCTGCGAGGCCGAGAGCGGCCGGGCCGCCCAGTCGGAGAAGCGGTGCGCCTTGTCGATCTGGGCATCCGCCAGGGACCGGCAGAGCTGGTCGTAGCTCACCTGGTCGCCGAAGCCGGCCACCATGGCGGCGACCTGGGTATCGAACAGCGGGGTCGGCACCGCATCGAATTTCAGCAGGAAGATCTCCACGTCCTGCCGCGCGGCATGGAAGACCTTGACCACCTTGGGGTCGGCCAGCAGCGCCCCGAGCGGCGCCAGGTCGAGGTCCGGCGCCAGGGCATCGACCACCGCCGTCTCCTGCTCGCCGCCCAGCTGGACGACGCAGAGCTCGGGCCAGTAGGTCCGCTCCCGCATGAATTCGGTATCGACGGTGACGAAGGTTTCGGCGCGCAGCCGCTCGCACAGGGCGGCGAGGGCGGCGGAGGTGGTGATCAGCGCCGGAATCGGCTCTGCGGCTGGCGGACGACGGCTCATGCATGCGTGTCTAGCCCCCCTGGCGGGGAAGGGAAAGCCGGCGCCGCTTGACAGAAGCCACCCCGGGCGCCTCTTACCGCGTTCCGACGCAATTGCAGGTCCCGAGCCCCATGCACGCCTATCGTACCCATACCTGCGGCGCCTTCCGTGCGACCGATGCCGGCAGCCCCGCCCGCATCTCCGGCTGGGTGCATCGCAAGCGCGACCATGGCGGGCTGCTCTTCATCGACCTGCGCGACCACTACGGCCTGACCCAATGCGTCATCGCCCAGGGCAGCCCGGTCTTCGAGCAGGCGGACCGGCTGCGCCCGGAAAGCGTCATCACCGTCACCGGCGACGTGGTCCACCGCGAAGGCGCCACCATCAACCCGAAGCTGCCGACCGGCGAGATCGAGCTGCGCGTCCGCGAGCTGGTGCTGCAATCCGCCGCCGAGGTGCTGCCCTTCCAGATCGCCGGCGAGCAGGAGGCGCCGGAGGAGATGCGGCTGCGCTACCGCTTCCTCGACCTCCGCCGCGAACGCCTGCAGCGCAACATGATCCTGCGGGCCCAGATCATCCAGGACATCCGGGAACGGATGATCGCCACCGGCTTCAACGAGTTCCAGACGCCGATCCTGACGGTCTCCAGCCCCGAGGGCGCCCGCGACTTCCTGGTCCCGGCCCGGCTGCATCCCGGCAAGTTCTACGCCCTGCCGCAGGCGCCGCAGCAGTACAAGCAGCTCACGATGGTGGCCGGCTTCGACCGCTACTTCCAGATCGCCCCCTGTTTCCGCGACGAGGCCGGCCGCGCCGACCGCACGCTGATGTTCTACCAGCTCGACGTCGAGATGAGCTTCGTCACTCAGGAAGACGTCTTCACCACCATGGAGCCGGTGATCCGCGGCACCTTCGAGCGCTTCGCCGAGGGCCGCCACGTCGATGCCGGCCCCTGGATCCGCATCCCCTATGCCCAGGCGATGCTCGACTACGGCTCGGACAAGCCGGACCTGCGCAACCCGCTGGTGATCCGCGACGTCACCGCGCAATTCGCCGGCTCCGGCTTCGGCCTGTTCGCCAAGATCGCGGCTTCCGGCGGCGTGGTCCGCGCCATCCCGGCCCCGGGCGCGGGCGCCAATCCGCGCTCCTTCTTCGACAAGATGAACGAGTGGGCGCGCGAGCAGGGCGCCGGCGGCCTCGGCTACATCACCTTCGACGCTGAAGGCCCCAAAGGTCCGATCGCCCGCAACCTCGAGGCCGATCGCGCCGAGGCGATCCGCGCCGCCTGCGGCCTGAAGGCGGGCGATGCCGTCTTCTTCGCCGCCGGCAAGCCGGCCGAGGCGGCGAAGCTCGCCGGCCAGGCCCGGCTCAAGCTCGGCCACGACCTCGGGCTGAGCGAGAAGACCGGCTTCCGCTTCTGCTGGATCACCGACTTCCCCTTCTACGAGCTGAACGAGGAGACCGGCCAGGTCGACTTCAGCCACAACCCCTTCTCCATGCCGCAGGGCGAGATGGCGGCGCTGGAAGGCCAGGACCCGCTGACCATCGGCGCCTATCAGTACGACGTGGTCTGCAACGGCTACGAGATGGCCTCGGGCGCCATCCGCAACCACAAGGCGGAGATCATGGTGCGCGCCTTCGGCATCGCCGGCTACCCGCCCCAGGCCGTCGAGGACCGCTTCGGCGGCATGCTCAACGCCTTCCGCTACGGCGCCCCGCCGCACGGCGGCATGGCCGCCGGCATCGACCGCATCGTCATGCTGCTGGCCGACGAGCCGAACCTGCGCGAGATCAACCTCTTCCCCATGAACCAGCAGGGCGAGGAGCTGATGATGGGCTCGCCCTCCCCGGTGGAGGAGGCGCGGACCCGCGAATTGCACATCCGCACGGTGATGCCGCCGGCGAAGGGTGCAGCCGGGCCGAAGGCTTCCTAGATCATCCTCTTCGCCCTGAAGGACATCCGCATGCCCATGCGCCGCCCGTTGCTCGCTGCCGCCTTCCTCTCGGCCGCTCTCCTCCCGGGTGCGCCAGGCGCCGCGGAGCCGGGCGTGGAGGCCATGGTCGGCCATCGCGCCGCCTATCGCCTCACCCTCGACCGGGTGCGGGACGGCTCCGACATCGCCCGGGCCGAGGGGGTGATGCTGTACGAGGTGATCGATGCCTGCGACGGCTGGGCCACCCGCCAGCGCTTCCAGCTCACCCTGACCGACCGGGACGGGACGGATGTGGAAACCACCTCCGACTACTCGACCTACGAGACCAAGGATGGCCGCAGCATCCGCTTCTCGCTGACCCAGACCTCCCAGGGCGCCGTCTCCCAGCGGGTGGCGGGGGAGGCCGAGGTGACGCCGCAAGGCGGCACCGTCCGCTATACCGAGCCCGATACCAAGCAGGAGACGCTGCCGCCCGGCACCCTGCTGCCGATGCTGCATACCATCCGCACCCTGGCCGCCGCCCGCGCCAACCAGCGGCTGCTGGTGGTCCCGCTGTTCGACGGCACCAGCGCCGACGGCGCGCAGGACACCACCAGCGTCCTCCAGGCCTTCCAGCCGCCGCAGCCCAATGCCCGCTTCCCGGCGCTGTCCAGCCTCGGCAGCGCCCGCATGCGCATCGCCTTCTTCGACCGCACGCCGAGCAGCAGCGCCGGCGGCGCCAGCAGCCCGGACTACGAGGTCGGGCTGCGCTACTACGAGAATGGCGTGGCGGATGAGCTGAAGATGGAATTCGGCGAGTTCAGCGTGGACGGCAAGATGCAGGAGCTGGCGGTCCTGCCCAACCCCTGCTGATCCGTCCCGCTACCCCCGTCTGAGGTTCCACAGGAAGGGGTTCGGCCCCTGCAGCACGCCGGTCAGGTCGCTGCGGAAGGCGGTCCGCAGCCGGAACAGCCCGGTCGGCGCGAAGGGCACGCTCTCCCAGGCCGCGGCCTGCAGCGCCGCCATGGCGCTGGCCTGGGTTTCCGCATCGGCGGCGCCGATCCAGCGCTCCACCTCCGCCTCGCTGGCCGCATCGGTCGGCCAGCCGAACCAGGCGCGCTCGCCATGGCCGCGGATGATCGGGCTGACCGCCGGATTGGCGATATTGGCCGCGGGGAAGTTGGTGTTGTGCAGGTTCCAGCCGCCTTGCGCCGGCGTCCCCTTGTTGGCCCGGCGGGCGATGATGGTCGCCCAGTCGCTCTCCACCAGATCGATGTTCACCCCGAGCCGCCGCATCAGGTCGGCCGTCACCCGCCCCTGCTGCGTCACCGCCGGGAAGTCGCTCGGGTTGATGTGGACGATCTTCTCCCCGGCATAGCCAGCCGCCTTCAGCGCCGCCCGCGCCCGGTCCATCGTCGCCTCGCCACGCGGGGCCGGGCTGAACTCCCGCACCTGCGGCAGCCCGCAGGGGAAGACCGCATGGCATTCCACCCAGTCGCCCGGCAGCGCGACGGCGGCCATGAAATCCGGCTGCACCAACACATCGCAGATCGCCCGCCGCACCGCCACGTCGTTGAAGGGCGGGTGCAGGTGATTGAACCGCAGAAAACCCAGAAAACCGTTCGGGTCGTAGACCTGGGTGCTGATGCCCCGTTCCCGCTGCAGCACCGGCACCAGGTCGGGCAGCGGATACTCGATCCAGTCGATCTCCCCGGTCCTGAGCGCCGCCGCCGCCGTGCCGCCATCCGGGATCCAGACCAGTTCCAGCCGGTCGAAATGCACCCGCTTGCCGCCCGAGGCGGCCTCGGCCGGCTCGTCCCGCGGCCGGTACTCCGCGTTGCGGGCATAGGCGGCGCGGGCCCCCTGGTTGAACTCATCGGCCAGGAAGCGCCAGGGTCCGCTGCCGATCATCTCGGTGATGGGCTTGTCGGCCGGGGTGGCGGCGATCCGCTCCGGCATGATGAAGGCGGGGCTGGCGCCCGGCTTGGCCAGCGCATCCAGCAGGGCGGGGAAGGGCCGGTGCAGCCGGATCACCAGCGTCCGGTCATCCGCCGCATCCCAGTCCGCCACGGCGCGGGCCAGCACCTGGCCGAAGCCGTCCCGCACCGCCCAGCGCTGCAGCGAGGCGGCGCAATCCCGCGCCCGCACCGGCGCGCCGTCGTGGAAGCGCAGGCCCTCCCGCAGGCGGATGCTCCAGGCCAGCCCATCGGCCGAGACGCTGTGCCCCTCCGCCATCTGCGGCCGCGGCCGCAGCGCCGCGTCGCAGCCATAGAGCGTGTCGAAGACGCAGTAGCCATGGGTGGTGGCGATGGTGGTCGGGTTGAACATCGGGTCCAGCACCGCTGGCGCCGCCTGCGGCATGAAGCGCAGGGTGCGGGCGCGGGCCGATTGCGCCAGGGCCGGCGCGGCCAGCGCCGCCAGCCCGGCGGTCGTCAACAGGGCGCGTCGCTGCATGGCCGTCTCCTCGGGGTTGCGCTGCCGATAGGCCAGCCACGGCCCAGGCGGAAGGGGGTGGGCTATCCCGCCGCCGCGCTTCGGCGCCATACTGCATCCACAGCCGTCGCAGAACGGCCCGCCCGTCACCCGGCCAGCGCAGCCCTGCCCCGGAGGCCACCCGGCCATGGACATGATGGTTTCGACCCGCTTCGAGGAACATCCCCTCGGCGAAAGCTTCGGCGCGGAATTGCGCGGCCTCCGCATCGCCGGCGACCTGCCGGAGGCGGAATTCTCCGCCTACATGGATGCCTTCCACCGCCACCACCTGCTGCTGGTGCGCGACGTGCCCTTCGACCCGACGGCGCAGGTCGAATTCAGCCGCCGCATGGGCCCGCTGGAGCTGCATTCGCAGAACCGCGCCACGCTCGAGACGCATCCCGAGATCTTCTGCGTCGGCAATTGGACCGTGAACGGCGAGCTGAAGGCCAATTTCGCCCGCGGCATCGAGCAGTGGCACGCCGACAGCAGCTACCGCGAGATCCCCAGCGCCGCCTCGCTCTTCTATGGGGTGATGTGCCCGCCGGAAGGCGCCGAAACCTGGTTCATCGATGCCGCCGGCGCCTATGCCGACCTGCCGGAGCAGACCAAGGCCAGCATCGACGGCCTGCGGACCGTGCATTCCCTGGCGACGCTGGCCGAATGGGGCCGCCGCCACAATCCGGACAAGCCGCCGCTGACCGAGGAGCAGACCCGCAAATGGCCGCCGGTCTCCCAGCCGCTGGTCCGTACCCATCCGGTCAGCGGGGTGAAGTCGCTGTTCCTCTGCCCCGCCGTTATCAGCCATGTCGAGGGGCTGGATGCCGAGGCCAGCCGGGTGCTGATCGATGGCCTCATGGCCCATGCCGCCCAGGAGAAATACATCTACCGCCACCGGTGGCGGGCGGGCGACCTGGTGATCTGGGACAACCGTTGCCTGTTGCATACGGCGACGCTGTTCGACCACGAGAAGTACCAGCGGCTGATGCACCGCACGACCGTCGCCGGCTGAGCCGTTAACTTCCCCGTCGCAGCGCCCAGAAGCAGGCCTGCGAGACCACCCCGGCGACCGCCAGCACGCTCGCCGCCGCCAGCGCCGGGTCCGGCCCGATCCCGGCCAGGGAGGTGCAGATCGCCCCGATCCCCATCTGCGCGAAGCCATAGAGCCCAGCCGCCGAGCCGATGACCTTCGGGTTGACGCTGACGGCCCGGGTCAGCGCCGCCGGGCTGGCCAGGCCGATGCCGAGGGTGAACAGCATCATCAGCCCCACCATCGGCCAGACCGCCAGCCGCCCCGCCAGCACCAGCCCCAGGAAGCCGAAGGCCGCCAGCACGCTGAGGAGATTGGCCCCCAGCATCGCCTTCGCCACCCCGAAGCGGCCGACCAGCCGTGCCGTCTGCACATTGCCCGCCGCCATGCCGAGGATCAGCAGCCCAAGATAGAGCCCCACCTCCTGCACCGGCACATGCAGCTCCTCGACGAAGATGAAGGGCGCCGCGGCGACGAAGGCATAGAGCGAGGTGGTGGCGCAGCCGCCGCCGATCGCCAGGGAGAGGAAAGTGCGAGAGCCCAGCAGCGCCCGGTATTCCCGCGCCAGCCCGCCGAGGCTGAGCCGCCCGCCACCGCGTCCCGTCTCCGGCAGCAGCCACCAGGCGCAGGCCATGCCCAGCGCTCCCATCGCCGCCAGCAGCAGGAAGATCGACCGCCAGCCGAAGGTCGCCGAGAGCAGCCCGCCCAGCATCGGCGCCAGCCCGGGCCCGACCAGCATCATCAGGGTCAGCAGCGCCATGCGCCGCACCGCATCCTCGCCGCCCCCGGCATCCCGCACCATGGCCCGGCCCAGCACCAGCCCGGCGCAGCCGCCCAGCGCCTGCACCAGCCTTGCCGCCACCAGGGATGGCGCATCCGGCGCGAAAGCCGCCGCCAGCCCGGCCAGGGTATAGAGCACCAGCCCCACCATCAGCACCGGCCGCCGGCCGAAGGCATCCGACAGCGGCCCATAGGCCAACTGCCCGAAGGCCAGGCCCAGCACATAGAGGCTGATGGTCATCTGCATGGTCGGCATGCTGGCGCCGAGGTCCCGCGCCGCCTCGGGCAGGGCCGGCACGAACATATGCATCGCCAGCGTGCCGCTGAAGGTGATCAGGGCGAGCAGCCACAAGGGCGCCTGGGTCTGCGGCAGCTTCTCCGCCATCGAGGGCCTTATCCCGGGAAGACCCCGAGCCTAGACCCCCGATGCTGCAGCGCGAAAGCCCCCGGCGGCTGTCAGAAGGCCCGGCTGAGCCCGCCGAAGATGCCGCGCCGCGTGCCGTACTGCGGCGCGCCGACGCCGATCCCGCTGCCGTCCCGCAGCTGGTAGGCGGTATCGAAGACGTTCAGCACATCCAGCCGCGCGGTCCAGGTGCCCTTGTCCGGCCCGGTGAAATCCTGCTGCAGGCCGAGGTTCACCGTCGCATAGGGCGACAGCTTCTCGGTATTGGCGAAGCCCCGCCGCAGCCCGCTGCCATAGAGCGAGCTGACCGAGACGCGCCCGCCCTCCCAGGCATTCAGCACCGCCCCGGCGGAGCCGGTGAACAGCTGGTCATGGTCGGTGCGGATCCACTTGCGGGCGATATAAGCCAGCTCATCCGCCTCGAAGGTGAATTGGGCCGAACGGATGTCCCGCGCGGTCGAGCGGCTGATGGCGAGGTTGCCGTAGAAGAGCCAGCGCTCGTCCCGCCAGTTGCCGCTGAACTCGACGCCATAGACCTTCCCTTCGCGGTAGTTGAAGGGGGTGAAGATCAGCGCATTGCCGAACTGGCCGAAGTCCAGCAGGTCCCGCACGTCCTTGTAGTAGGCATCGACGCCCAGCGTCAGGTTCGGGCCGATCCGCTGCGAGATGCCGGCATCGAAGCGATGCGCCCGCTCCGGCCGCACCGTGTCGTTGCGCAGGCTCTCGGGTGCGTTGGTCGTGTTCTGGAAGCGCTCCAGGGTCGGGCCCTGCACCAGCTCCTGCTGCGGCGGGGTGAAGGTGCGGGCATAGCCGGCATGGACCGTGGTGGTCTCGGTCGGCTTCCACACCAGGTTGGCGCGCGGCGAGAGCTGGCCATTGACCGTGTACTGCACCATCTGGTCCGCCCGCAGGCCGAGGTTCAGCGTCACCGCATCGCTGATCCGCCACTCGTCCTGCAGATAGACGCCATAGAGCCAGCCGACCCGGTTGGTGCGGTCGGCCAAGCCGAAGGGGTCGTCCTGCGGATCCCCGTTGGCATCCAGCGGCAGCACCGTGGTCTGGCTGCGGAAGCGGCTGGCCTCCCGGCTCGCCTGCATGCCGAAGCGCAGCGTGTGGTCGGCCGAGGCCCGCCAGGAGGCATCCGCCTGGCCCCCGACGGTGACGCTGCCCCGGTACACATCCGAGGCGACGCCGTTGAACCGTGTCTCCCCCACCACATCCGGCACGTAGTGGATGGAGCTGCTGCGGGTGAAGCCGGCCACCTGCAATTCCACGTCGCCGAGCGTCTTCTGCACCGCCGCCACGCCGTACCAGTTCCGCTCCCACTGCCGGGCGCGCAGGTCGCGGCTGTCGAAGGCATTGTCGCCGAAGGCGGTGAAGCCGGTCTCCTGCCCCGGCGTGACCGGGATGCGGAAGCGGTTCAGCGAGGTGCCGGCGATCACCGAGAGCCGCGTCGTCTCATCGAGCTGCCGCGCCGCATAGGCGAGGCCCCGGGTCTGCGAGGATTGCCCGTTCAGCGCCGTCCGCGTCCGCGCCGGATTCTCGATCCCCTGATCCGTCCGCAGCAGGCTGCCGGTGGCAAACACGTCCCAGCCGCCGGCGATCCCGGCCCAGCTCGCCGAAGGCTGCAGCGTCCCCCGCGATCCGCCGTACATGCCGATGCTGCCGCCCGGGTCGAGCGCGCCGCTGCGCGTCTCGAGGTCGATCACCGCATTGGTGCGGAAGCCGAATTGCGCCGGCAGCGCGCCGGTCAGGACGGAGACGCTGCGCAGCGCCCGCGCGTCGAAGACCTGGCCGAAGCCGGACAGCCCCTCCGGCAGGACCACGCCGTTCAGCCGGTATTGCAGGTTGCGGTGCTCGCCGCGGACATGGATGTCGCCGAAGCTGTCCTGCACCACGCCGGGGGTCTGGGCGATCAGCGCGTTCAGCGGCTGGTTGCCGCCGCCGGGCAGGCCCTCGATGGTGCGGCGGTCGATCGTCACCTCCCGCGCGCCGAAGCGGGCGAGGATGCCCTGGCGCGCCGCGGCGGCGCGCTGCGCCTGCACCACCAGCTCGGGCAGGGTGGCTTCGGTCGCGTCCTGGGCCGCGGCAGGAAGGGCGAGGAGCAGCAGGGGAAGTGCAAGGCGGCGTGTCATGGCGTGACGTTATGTTATAACGTCCCATCCTGACAATCCCATCTCTGGCCGATTCAGGCAAACAGGACCCCATTCGCGCTGACCGTCACCCAGGGGTGGTCCGGCAGCGCCTCCGCCATCGCCACTAGCAGCCCGGCCGCATCCAGCCCGCCCGCCATCTTCGCCAGCCAGGGTGCCGTCTCGGCCTCGCTCGCCGCATGGCCCAGCGCATGCTCCAGCAGCAGCGGCACCAGCGCCGCGGCATCCGCCCCGGCAGCCGGCGCCATGCCCAGGAATTCGGCTGCCAGCGCCTCCGCCGTGCCGCCGCCGGCCAGGGCGGCGGTCCAGGCGGTCCAATCCTCCGGCGCCGGCGCATGGCCCAGCGCCAGCCGGTACAGCACCGCCACCTGCTCCGCCGTCGCATGTTCGTCCCAGAGCCCGGCCGCCACATCCGCCGCCGTCGCCCGCCGCGCCGCCCAGCCATCGGCCAGCGCGACCAGCGCCTCCGCCCGGCTCGCCCCGCCGGCCAGCGCATCCCGCACGTCCCAGGCGAGGTCCGGCGCGCCCAGATGCCCGGCCAGCAGCCCGGCGAAGCCGGCATCGTCCAGGCTGCCGAAGCGTTCGGCGAATTCGGCACTGTTGATGAAGCCCGCCGCCACCGCGGCCTTCGAGGCCCCATGGTCCAGCGCCAGGGTCCAATGCGCCAGGCCGGTGTCATCCGGCAGCCGGTCCAGCGCGACGCGATAGAGCCGCGCCACCAGCGCCACCGTGTCATCCGCATCGGCCACCAGCCGGCCATCGGTGAACTGCACCACCTCGATATCCGATATCCGGTCCACCCCGTCCGGCGCGGCCACCCGGCCAGCGGCGAGGTCCACCGCCACCGCGGCCCGGACGAAGTCCAGCCGCAGCACGTCGATCCCGCCGCCGCCGAGGAGGGTGTCATCCCCGGCGCCCCCGACCAGCGTATCGGCCACCGCGCCACCCAGCAGCAGGTCGTCCCCGTCGCCGCCCAGCAGCAGGTTCGGCAGGTCCGTCCCCACCAGCCGGTCGTCGCCGGCGGTGCCGGTGCCCTGCACCGCGCCATCCTGCCAGGACCAGCGCTGCCCCAGCGCCTGTTCCGCCGCATCCGTCCCGTATAATTCCTGCACCGCCGCCGCATCCAGCGCCCGCGGCGCCACCGGCTGCGCCAGTCGGCCGGTTGTGCTCGACATCACCGTCAGGTCGCGGGTCGCGCCGGGGACCTCATCCGGGTGGTCGAGGCCGAGCGTATGGCCGATCTCATGCAGCAGCGTGGCGAAGCCGACGCGGGTGGCGCTGGGCGCCAGGCCATCGCCACGGAACAGGGGGAGGCTGAGGGCGATATCCCCGTCGCCCGGCCCCGTCGCGCGGCCCAGCACGCCGAGCGCCATGCTTTCCAGCCGGAAGCGCAGGTCGATCCCCGCCCCGCCGATGGTATCCGGCACCTCCAGGAAGCCGAGACCCGAGGCCGCCGCCCAGGCCGCCAGCGCCAGCCGGGCGGAGGCCTGCTGCGCCGCCGTGAAGGCCGCCCAATTCCCATCCACCAGCCGGTTGCCGAGCTCGTCCAGCCCATCGGCGGCGAAGCTATAGGTCAGCACCAGGGCGCCGCCGCCCCGCCAGGGGGCGCCGCCGAGAAGGATGCCGGGATCGGGGTTGCTCATGCGGTCTTGCCTGGTCTCGGGCCGCCCGGGGCAGGCGGCCGTTCCGCAGACGTAAGGCCGCGCTTAACCTCTCATCAATAAAAAAAGAGACTGTTAATGTTTTAAAGACATCTTCATACTATCGGGGCAGACCGAAGAGCCGGCCGAAGCGCGCCAGGCCCCCCGTCTCCGCCCCTGCCGCCCGCATCGCCCCCCAGAGCGAGACGGCAACGCTGTCCAGCACCGGGATGCCGGTCTCCGCCTCCAGCCCCGGCGCCACCGGGGCGCCGCGGAAATTGGTGCAGTGGATGGCGATCGCCTCCGGCCGCGCCGCCGCCACCTCCCGCACCAGCCCGGCCACCACCGCCTCCCCATGCTCGGCGAAGCTGTAGTTGCCGGGATCCTCCAGATGCCGCTCCGCCACGCAGTCGAGCCCGGCCTCCGCCCAGCGGGCGACGATCGCCTCCTGCACGCTGCCGAGATAGGGCGTCACCAGCCCGATCCGCCGCGCCCCGAACAGGGCGAAGGCCTCCATCAGCGCCATGGTCGCGGTCAGCGCCGGGATGCCGGTATGCGCGGTGATGGCGGCGCAGACGCGGCGGTCCTGTTCCAGCCCCAGCCAGGCGCCGGAGGTGCCGTTCCAGCAGATGGCCTGCACCTTCGCATCGGCCAGCAGCTCCGCCGCCGCCAGCATCGGCGCGATGTCGAATTGCGCGCGGGAGCCGGCGCCGAGGTCGATCGCCACCACCCGGATCCGGGCGAAATGCGCGGTGACCTGGGGTCCCTTGGGCGGCATCCCCGCCAGCATCGCCGCCGTCGCCGGCTCCAGCACCGTATTCGAGGAGGGGGTCAGCATGCCGAGGCGGATCGCATTCATGCCGCATGGTCGCGGCGGCCCCGCCAGGGGTCAAGCATTGCTCCTCTGGCATTGCCCCTCTTGGCATTGCCCCTCTTGGCATTGCCCCGACGCATCGCCGGACCCTAATAGCCAGGCCATGCGCCTGACCCTGCACACCGACTACGCGCTGCGCCTGCTGATGCTGCTGGCGATGGAGCCGGGGCGGCTGCATACCATCGAGGAAGTCGCCCGCCGCCACGGCATCTCCCGCAACCACCTGATGAAGGTGACGCAGACCCTGGCGCAATCCGGCTTCGTCGAGAGCCTGCGCGGCCGCGGCGGCGGGCTGCGCCTGGCGCGGGAGGCCGCGGCCATCGCCCTCGGCGACGTGCTGCGCGCGACGGAGGACAGCTTCGCCCTGGTCGAATGCTTCGATCCCCCGCGCAATACCTGCGTCCTCGCCACCGCCTGCGGCCTGCGCGGCCCGATCGAGGAAGCGCTCGCCGCCTTCCTCGCCGTGCTGGACGGCTACAGCCTCGCCGATCTCCTCCGCAGCCCCGGCACCCTGCGGCAGATGCGGCGGCTGCTGCCGGATGCCGCGCCCGGATGACGGCCCGGATGACGGCCCGGATGATGGCATTGACGGGACCCGTCCGGCGGCGCGATATAACAGGCATCTGATCTACCTCTTTGAGGCCGCCATGTCCCCGCAACCGCCCGCCGGCCTCGATGAGGCGATGATCGAAACCCTGGTCCATGCCTTCTACGACCGCATCCGCGCCGATGCCGTGCTCGGTCCCATCTTCGCCGCGCATATCGAGGACTGGGCGCCGCATCTGCGGCAGATGACCGCCTTCTGGTCCTCGGTCGCGCTGACGAGCGGCCGCTACCAGGGCAACCCGATGCAGAAGCACCAGCCGCTGCCCATCGGCCCGGCGCATTTCGCCCATTGGCTGGCGATCTTCGAGGCGACCGCCCGCGACCTCTGCCCGCCCGCCGCGGCCGAGCACCTCATCGTCCGGGCCCGCCGCATCGCCGATAGCCTGCTGCACGGCATCGCCGCCTCCCGCGGCGAATTGCCCCGGGTCGCCTGAGGGTCCCTGGGCGACAGGGCGGCCGGCATTGCCCTGACGGCCCCCGGCCGCCATTCTCCGGCGAACCGCAGGAGATCCCGCCCATGCCCGGCGTGCCCGACGTCACCCCCGCCGCCACCTGGGAATCCCTCTCCCAGGACCCCGCCGCCGCCCTGATCGATGTCCGCACCGATGCCGAGTGGAATTTCGTCGGCGTCCCCGACCTCGCCGAGCTCGGCAAGCAGGTCGTGCTCATCCCCTGGCAGGTCTATCCCTCCATGCAGGTGAACGGCGCCTTCGCCGAGCATCTCCGCAAGGCCGGGCTCAACCCCGAGAGCAAGCTCTACTTCATCTGCCGCTCCGGCGTGCGCAGCCTGGCCGCCGGGCAGGCGGCGCAGGCGGCCGGCTTCCCGCTGGCCTACAACGTCGCCGGCGGCTTCGAGGGCCCGGTCGATGCCGAAGGCCACCGCGGCCAGGTCGCCGGCTGGAAGGCCGATGGCCTCCCCTGGCTGCAGCGCTGATCCTGGGCTGAAGGAGACCCGCATGACCCCCTTGCCGCTTGCCAGCGAATTCCTCTTCCGCGCGACGCTCTCGGTCGGCGCCCCCCAGGCCGTCGGCACCACCCGCACCGGCGAGCTCCGCATCATCCCCGTCACCGGCGGCACCATCGAGGGCCCGGCGCTGACGGGTGAAGTCATGCCCGGCACCGCCGCCGACTGGCTGCGCGTCGACCCGGACGGCACCGCCCACATGGATGTCCGCCTCACCATCAAGACGACCGAGGGCCATGTCGTCTTCATGCACTACAGCGGCATCCGCACCGGCAAGCCGCCGGTCCTGGCCCGGCTGAATGCCGGCGAGGCGGTGGACCCGTCCGAGTACTACTTCCGCACCGCGATCCGCTTCGAGACCGGCGCCGCGCCGCTGTCCTGGCTGAACCGTATCCTCGCCATCGGCATCGGCCAGCGCCCGCCGAGCGGCCCGACCTACGACGTCTACGCGATCAAGTAGGACCCAGCGCCCGCCGCACCTCCGCATAGGCGACAAAGAGGTGATAGAGCGAGGTGGCGGGGATCGGCCCCGCCACCGGCCGCAGGCCGGCATCGAAGGTCTCGGTCCAGAGCCCGCGCGGCCGCCGCGCCAGATGCAGCGCCATCAGGCCGCGGAGAAGCCCCGGCGCCCAATCCGGCCGCAGCGCCAGCGCCGCCTTCACCGCCTCCGTCTGCGGCCAGAGCCGGATGCCGGGGTCGAGCGACACCCCCGCCTCCGTCACCGCATAGCGCAGCAACCCGTGCCGCGGCTCCCGCCCATGCCGCCGGGCGAAGCCGACCAGCGCCCGCGCCTCGCCCCCCGCATCGCTGCCGAGCAACAGCCGGGCCTGCTCCAGCAGCCAGACCCATTCGCAGTGATGGCCCGGCCAGATGGTGCGGCCGGGCCAGGGCTCCGGCAGGCGCTGCCAGGCCGGGCCGTAGTATTCCGCCAGGGTGCCGGTGGCGGGGTCAAACAACCGTTCCCGGAACAGCGCCACCATCGCCCGCGCCGCCGTGGCGAAGCGCGCCTCGCCGCTGGCCGCATGCAGCGCCAGCAGCGCTTCGAGCAGATGCATATGCGGGTTCTGCTGGCGTGGCCCCGGCGCCTCCGGGGAGGCATTGGCGAAGCCCGGCGTATCGCCCAGCCGCATCCGCCGCTCGATCGCATCCAGCGTCCGATGCGCCCAGCCCAGTGCCCCGGCCTCGCCGGCGCGCGCCAGCCAGGCCAGCGCCAGCAGCACGAAGGCCTGGTCGTAGAGCTCGACGACCGGGTCGAGCACCGCGCCATCCGCCCCGGTTTCCCGCACCCAGCCGCCACCGCTGCCCTCGGCCCAGCCGGCATCCCGCAGCCGGTGCCAGGCCGCGACGGCGGCCCCCGGCCCCAGCCCTGGCCCCGGCCCCGGCCGCCAGCCGAGCACCGCCGCATGGGCGAAGACGTAGATCTGCCGCGCCTGGGCCAGGGTGGTCCGCCCGGCCCGCGGCACCGGCCGCCCGGCGGCATCCAGCTGCTCCACGAAGGCCCCGTCGGGGTATCGCGCCGCGCCCCAGAGCGGCAGCGCCGCCGTCTCCATCCAGTCGAGAAAGGGCGCCGCGGCCTGCCGCAGCGCCGCCGGGTCCTGCGCCATGGCCGCAGGGTGCCGGAGGGCCAGCCCCGGGCGCGACCAACAGGAACGTGATCCCGCCGCCCCGTTGCCTCTCCGGCCCGATCGGTCTGTCCTGACCGCAACGAAGCGGGAGCGGTGCGATGCGGGCTGGAGTTGGGATCATGCTGGCGGCCTGGCTCGGCCTCGCCGTCCCCGCGATGGGCCAAGGGGCGGACCATGGGGCGGGCCAGGGGGCGGGCCAGGGGGCTGTTCAGGAAGCCGCCCTGCTGGAGCGCGGCCGCTACCTGGTGGAAGGCATCGCCGGCTGCGGCAATTGCCATACCCCCAAGGGCCCCGGTGGCGAGGTCCCCGGCATGGCGCTGGCCGGCGGCTTCGTCATCGAGGAGCCCAATGCCTTCCGCGCCGTCGTCCCCAATATCACCCCCGACATCGAGACCGGCATCGGCGCCTGGTCCGATGCCCAGGTCGCCCTCGCCATCCGCGAGGGCCGCCGCCCCGACGGCAGCCTGATCGGCCCGCCCATGCCGATCGAGCTCTACCGCGGCATCGCCGACCGCGACCTGGCGGCGATGGTCGTCTACCTCCGCAGCGTGCCGCCGGTGCGCAACGCCGTGACCGGAAAATCCACCTATCAATTCCCGCTGCCGCCCGCCTATGGCCCCGCCGTCGGCATGGTGCCGCTCCCGGCCGAGACCGCCGTGGCCCGCGGCGCCTATCTCGCCGGCCCGGTCGGCCATTGCATCGAATGCCACACGCCCATGGCCCCGGGCGGCGGGCGGGACTGGTCCCGCACCGGCGCCGGCGGTGCGCCGCTCGCCACCCCCTTCGGCCCGGTCGTCCCGCGCAACATCACGCCCCATCGCACGGAGGGCATCGGCGCCTGGAGCGACGACGAGATCCGCCGTGCCGTCACCGAGGGCATCTCCGCCAACGGCCATCCGCTCGGCCCGCCGATGGGCTATGCCTATTACGCCCGGATGCGCCGCGCCGACCTCGACGACGTCATCGCCTACCTCCGGTCGCTGCCGGCCTTGCCCTAGAGCGCGATCGTCTGAGGTGGCATCACCGAAGACGTGAATCGCGCGATAAAACCAAGGGGCTAGACCGTGATCCGCGCTTCTGCCAGCGCGGATCGCGGTCTAGCGCCGCCCGGCGAGCTGCCGGTTCTCCAGCCGGCTCAGCAGCCGCACCACCGGCCAGAGCAGGATGAAGTAGACCACCGCGGCGGCGACGATCGGCGTCGCGTTGTAGGTCACGCTCTGCGCCTGCCGCGCCTGGAACAGCAGCTCCGGCAGCGCCACCACGCTGGCGATGGAGGTCAGCTTCACCACCTCCAGCGTATTGCTGATCAGGTCCGGCAGCACGTTCCGCACCGCCTGCGGCAGCACGATATAGGCCAGCGTCTGCGCCCGGGTCAGCCCGGTGGAGCGCGCCGCCTCGAGCTGCCCGCGCGGCACGCTCTCGATCCCCGCCCGCAGCACCTCGCCGTAATAGGCGCCGGTATTGAGGAAGAAGCCGATGGCGACCGCGCCGATCGGCGAGACCTCGATCCCGGCGAAGGGCAGCCCGGCATAGACGAAGACCAGCAGGACGAGGGGAGGGATCGCGCGGAACAGATCCACCCAGGCGATCAGCGGAAAGCGCACCCAGCGGCTCCGCACCGTGGACAGCAGGGCCAGCACCGTCCCGCCCAGCAGCCCCAGCGGCACGACGATGGCCGAGAGCAGCAGGGTCATCCGCAGCCCGGCCCAGAGGATGGGCCAGGCCTGTTGCAGGATATCCAGGCTGAAGAAGGCCAGCAGGAAGTCGTCGAAGGTCATGCCGTCACCGCTTCCAGGCAAAGCGCGTCTCGACCCAGCGGCCGAGGATCACCACGGGCAGGAACAGCACCACATAGGCCATCGCCCCCAGGGTCAGCGGCGTCGGGTTGAAGCTGAAGGAGACGCCGGCCTGCGCCGCGCCGAGGATATCCGGCACCGCCACCACGCTGGCCAGCGCCGTGCCCTTGGTGATGGCGATGGTGCGGTTGGTCAGCGGCGGGATGGTCATCCGCATCGCCTGCGGCAGCACCACCATCCGCAGCGTCTGGAAGAAGCCGAGGCCGGTCGAGCGCGCCGCCTCCCATTGCCCGCGTGGCACCGCGGTGATGCCGGCCCAGAAGATCTCCTCGGTGAAGGCCATCAGCACCAGCGACAGCGACAGCCAGGCCGCGGTGAAGCCGTCCATCGACAGCCCCGCCGCCGGCAGGCCGAAGTAGAACAGCGCGATCAGCACCAGCGGCGGCAGCGCCCGGAACAGGTCCACCACGAAGATGATCAGCCAGTTCAGCGGCCGGATGGCGAAGCTGCGCACCACCGCCAGCCCCAGCCCCGCCGCCAGGCCGGAGAGGATGATGCAGCCTGCCAGCAGCACGGTGAGCCAGAAGCCCTCGATGATCTTCGGCAGGTATTCCGCCGCCACCCGGGCATTGAAGAAGCTGTCGAGGAAACGGTCCCAATTCGTCAAGGTCAGTGCCGATCAATCTGGCCGATGAAGGCGCGGGTCCGCTCATGCTGCGGATTGCCGAAGATCTCGGCCGGCGGCCCCTGCTCGACGATGCGGCCGTCGTCCATGAAGATCACTCGGTCCGCGGCGGCCTTGGCGAAGCCCATCTCGTGGCTCACCACCACCATGGTCATGCCGCTCTCGCGCAGCTCCCGCATCGCCGCCAGCACGCCGCCGACCAGCTCCGGGTCCAGTGCCGAGGTCGGCTCGTCGAACAGCATCACGCGGGGCTCGAGCGCGATGGCCCGGGCGATGGCGACCCGCTGCTGCTGCCCGCCGGAAAGCTGCCCCGGGTAATGCCCGGCTCGGTCGGCCAGGTGCACCCGCTCGAGCGCCGCCCGGGCCCGTTCCTCGGCCGCCGGCTTCGCCAGCCCCTGCACCTTGCGCAGCGCCAGCGCCACGTTCCCCAGCGCGGTCATGTGCGGGTAGAGGTTGAAGGACTGGAAGACCATCCCGATCCGCTGCCGCGCCTTGTTGATGTCCGTGGCACGGTCGAGCATGTCGATACCATCGACGGTAATGGACCCGCCGCTCGGGTCCTCCAGCCGGTTCAGGCAGCGCAGCAGGGTGGACTTGCCGGAGCCGCTCGGCCCGATGACGAAGACCAGCTCCCGCTCCCGCACCTCCAGGTCGACGCCCTTCAGGACATGCAGGGCGCCGAAATGCTTGTGGATGCCCCGTGCTGCAACGATGGGGGCGGCGACGATGGGGGAGGCAGCGCTCACCCGCAGGCGGCCCGGCTCGGCGTCGCGTCGTAGCCGGGCAGGCCGGGCGGGCCATAGCCCGGGAAGACCACGCGCTCGGCGTCATCCTCCTTCGGCGGCGCGCCGAACCACTTCTCGGACAGCCGCGCCACGGTGCCATCCTTCTTGAGGCATTCGATCGCCTCCTCCAGCGCATTCCGCATCGCCGTGTTGTCCTGCCGCACCGGCGTGCCCCAATGCAGCCGCGTCCCCGGCAGCACGAAATCCGCCACGTATTGCGGCGCCCGGCTGGCCGAGTACTTCACCACGGTATTGCCCGAGAGATTGGCGAAGGCGCGGCCCTGGATGACGGCCTGCACCGCATCCGGCTGGGTCTCGAAGGCCAGCAGGGTCAGGTTCAGCCGCTCGGCGTTGCGGGTCACCCATTGCTCGTAGGGCGTGCCCTTGTTCACGCTGATGGTCTTGCCGCGGAGATCCTCCTCCGAGCGGATCGGCGTGCCGCCGCGGCGGATGCCGAATTGCAGCTCGGTCCAGAGATAGCCCTCGGTGAAGATCAGGCTGGCGGCGCGCTCCGGCGTCACCGTCGTCGGTGCGCAGAGGAAGTCGTAGCGCCCGGCATTCATCGCCGGGATCAGCCCAGAGAAGGTGGCGCTGTCGATCACCAGCGCCCGGCCCATCCGCTTCGCCACGGCGTCGAAGAGGTCGATCTGGAAGCCCTGCACCCCGCCCGACAGGTTCTGGAAGGCATGCGGCGCGAAGGTGCCGTCGACGGCGCAGCGCAGCGGCGGCTGGCTGGAATTGGCCGCGCCCACGGTGGTCTGCGCCAGGGCAGGGGCGGTCCAGGCGGCGGGTGCCAGGGCGGCGCCCAGCAGCAGGGCGGCAAGCAGCTTGCGGGTCACTCGGCGTTTCTCCGGCCTGAGGGGAAGGGGCGGCCGGACGATCCTGCATTCCCTGCTGCGGCGCAACCCGGGGCCTGTTGCGGCGCAACCCAGACCCTGCTGCGGCGCAACCCGGGGCACCCCGGACCCACATGCCATGAAATGGCCGCACCATCTCCGCGAAGCCGCCAAGCCAGGGGGGTTAATCAGGGTGAGCGCCAAGGCAGCCCACCCGCCCTGGCCCCGTCATCGAGCCAACCCTTCCGAAGGAGCTTCCCCCATGCAAAGGATCGCCTGCGGCCTGATCGGAGCCTCCCTGTCGGTCATCGCCGCCCTGGTCGCCCTGCTGCTCAGCGATGCCTTCTCGCCCGGCCGGCTCCCGCCGATGCTGGCCTTCTGGGCCGCCTCCGGCGCCGGCGGCCTGCTGATCGCCGGTCTGCTGCTGCTGGAACGCAGCAGCCGGCATGCGCCCGATTTCAGAAGGCCAATTGCGTCCTGAGGGCGACGGTGTGGAACCGCTGGCCGATCTGCGTCGTGCCGCCCGGGTTCAGCCGGTCCACGTTCACCATATCCCAGTTGAGCATGAAGCGTAGCAGGCTGTTCGGGTACCAGCTCAGCCCCATCCCCACCACTTCCTGACGGCCGCCATAGACGCCGCCGGTGGTGCTGGAGGCGATGCCGCGGGTCACCTTGTCGTTCAGGTCGGCGACGCTGTAGCGCGCCATGACCTCCCAGGCGCCCCAGCCGCCTTCCGCCATGCTGAAGGGCTGGCGCGGGCTGGGCCGGGTGAAGGCCCCGGAGGAGGCGCTGTAGCGCCGCGGCTCGCCGGTCAGCACCCAGCTGCCCTCGACATAGCCGCCGGTGAAGCCCAGGTCCGGCCGCGGTGCCGCCCCCGCCTGGGACTGCTCCAGGCCGATCTTGATGTATTCGCCCTGCAGCATGAAATTCCGCCAGCGGACGCCGAATTCCGGCCCATAGGTATAGGCCCGGTCGGCGGCGATCGAGCCGGTATCGATCAGCCGCGACTGGTCGATCCGCAGCTCCGGCCGGTCCCGCAGTTGCAGGGTCTGGCCGCTGGAGCTGCGGCGGATATCCGAGGCATAGGATCCCGAGAAGCCGAGATGGACGTCCATGTCGTCCGTCGCCACCGGCCGCCCGGCGATGCGCGCCACGCCGCCGGTCTGGTCCGGCGTGCTCTGCGTCGCATTGCCGCCGTAGCTGCCGCCGGTGAGATAGGCGGCCAGGAAGTAGCGGTCCGCCGCCCAGCGCCCGCCCACCGAGGACCGGCCGTCGCCGCCCGCCACATTCCGGGCAATCTCGACGATGCTCGGCCGTTCCAGGAACAGGAAGTCGTTCGAGCTGGTCGAATCGCCGAGCGTCACCCAGGGCTTGAAGTAGCCAAGCGTCAGGGTCAGCGGCTTCACCGGGTTCCAGTTGAAATTCGCCTCGTAGAGGCTGGGGGAGCCATCCGGGGAGCCGCCGAAATCCGGGGTGAAATTCAGGGTGAAGTCATCGTAGCGGAAGCTGAACAGCAGCCGGCCGCGCCGCAGGTTCTGCCCGAAGCTATCGAGGTCGCGGACCCCGCGGTTGTTCGGCGTTCCTGGCGAATCTCGAAGATAGCCGCCCAGGTCGTACTGGAACTGCCCGCCCATCGAGGCGGAAAAGCGGCCATCCGCGGAGGTCAGGGTCGGCCGGTTGCCGGGGAAGGTCAGCCGCCCGGTATCGGGGGCCGCGGCGGGCGCCGGGGCCGGCGCTGCCGCCGCCACGGCCGGGGCGGTATCCAGCCGGCGCCGCGTCTCCCGCGCCTCCGCCCGCACCGCCTCGGTTTCCTGCCGGGCGGCGCGCGCCTCGGCCTCCCGCGTTGCCGCATCGCGGCGCAGCCGGCCCAGCTCGGATTGCAGCGCGCGCAGCTGCCGCTCGATCGCCTCCATCCGGGCGGCCTCCTGCGCCTGGGCCGGCCGCGGCAGGGCGGCGGCCAGCAGCGCCCCGCCGAGCAGGAGGCGTGGGGCAACCGAGACGATACGTGATGGCTTGGTCATGTGTGGGCTATCCGGCAATAGGGGTCGGCAGTGGACTAGCCCCGGCCTATAGCCGAGGCGTGACGTTCAGGTTGCCGATAAAATACAATACGCTCAGGCATTTGCCGCAATCGCCATGGAACGATCCGCGCCCGCGCGCGCTGCGGTTGAGGCAGGACGAAGTGGGGCCATGTTGCGCGCGATGACGGGGTGGGGCAGGCGGGCGGCACCGCTTCTGGCGCTGTGGCTCGCCGCCTGCAGCGTGGTGGATTTCGCCCGTCCCGGCACCCGCGACCCCGAGGCCACCTATGCCGGCACCTATCGCTACTACGCCGAGTTCTGCGCCCTGTCGCAGATCCGCAAGCTGCCCGGCTTCGGCGCCGAGATCCGCGGCGAGATCGGGGGCCATGCCGTCTTCTGGCTGAACGGCGCCTGCCGCAGCACCGGCCCCGACCCGCAGGTGCTCCGCCTCTGCGAGCCGGGCGAGGCCGATGGCGTCGGCATCAGCATGAACGAGCATTTCCGCAACGCGAAATGGGTCGCCATCCCCGGCCGCGACTTCTTCTTCGACGGCGGCCTGCCGCCCGGCGCGCCCTTGACCCGCGCCAGCTATGGCCAGACCCAGGCCGAGGCCCGCCGCCTCGGGATCTACGACGGCATCGATTTCCACCCCCGCTTCCTCGCGGACAGGCCGGCCGGCACCTCGCCGGAGGCCTGGAAATACGAGATCTCCGTCGCCACCGACTATGCGATCAGCCATGGCCGCGGCCGCTACTGCGCGCGCGTCCCGGTGGACCAGGCGCAGATGCTGGCGATGATCGGCTTCCTGAATGCCGAGAACGCCCCCTACCGCAGCGGCGCCCGCGAGTTCCGCTGGAGCCTGTTCCAGGACAACTGCATCCACCTGGCGCACAACGCCCTGGCCGTCGCCGGCGTCTGGCCGCGTTGGCCGACCAACCGGCCGCTGCTGGTCTCCATCCTCGACTTCCCCGTCCCGAAGAACGAATTCGTCAACCTGATGCGCCGCGCCAACGATGCCGCGCTGCTCGACCCGATCGCCGCCTGGCGGGACCCGGCGGCGCGCCGCGCGGTGCTGGAATTCGGCCAGCTTCCGGTGCGCCCCGGCAGCCTCGCCCTGTCCTGGCCCGCCCGCATGCCGAACGATCTCTACGAGACCGCGCTGAAGCTGGTCTTCTACGACGAGCCGCATTTCGGCCCCTACCGCTTCTGGCTCGAGGCTATCCTCGCCGACCCAAGCCAGACCGACCTCGCCGAGAACCTCCGCCACGTCGCCGGGCTCTACCGCCGGCAGCAGGCCGCCTGGCAGCCGCTGTCCTGGTGGCTGGCGCAGCCCGAGTTCCGCGACCTGCCGCCGGCCGAGGCCCGCCGCTTCCGCGACCGCTTCGCCGCGGCGCTCCGCCGGGATATCGCCGGGCTGGACCGCCAATTGGCGCAGGTGGAGCGGGCCCGGGGCGTCGCCCGGCTCGGGCAGGCGGCATGGCAGGCGCCTGGGCCGCCACGGATCAGCCCATCGCCGCCCGATCCGATCACCCCCCGGCCCGGAAAGCCGGGCTAGGCCGGCCCGTCAGACCGTATCGAGGTATCGCGCGATCTTCTCCCGATCGTCATAGGCCGCCGATTCGCCGAGGAAGAAGGATCCGTTCGGGATCGTGGCAACGCCATTGGCATCGACTGCCAGCGCGATCAGGAATTTGCATCGCCGCCGCAACCTCCATTGCAGGCCGCCGCCTCCCATCGGGTATTGCCGGTCCGGGGAGATATCTGGGGAATGCCTGGTGACCGGAAGGACCTTGACGATCCGGTTCTCGCCCTTCGGCGTTATGGACGTCAGCGCGTTCCTCCTGGCCCTTTCGTATCCCTCGGGCCCGAGCCTGGCCAAAACCTCGTCATGGACGCGCGAGCGCTTCTCGTCGGCCTCCCAACTCGTGGCCGGCAGGCCGAGCCTTCCGCCGGACCGCAGGGTGATGCCGCCGAACTCGAAGTCATCCGGCTCCAGCCCGTCCTGCAGCACGGCCACCCACCAGCCAGCGGACAGCCGTCCCGTGCCATAGCCCAGGCTTGCTTCCAGCGCCCGTGCCGAGCGGGCGCCGACCCAGCGGTTCTGGGTGACGTCGCCGTCCAGATAGACGATCTGGCCAAGCGCCAGGGCAATCATGTCGGTCATGGTCGGGCTCCGCCGGCAGCATCGCCCCATGATTCCGCTAGGCTTCCGGGTGATGCAACGACGTCTTCAGCCGGAATGGTCGGGATAGAGCCCCGCCAGCCCCGCCTCGCTGGCCTCGCAGCGCCCGCGCTCGGTGATCAGCCCGGTCACCAGCCGCGCCGGCGTCACGTCGAAGGCCGGGTTGGCCGCGGCGCTGCCGGCCGCGACCACCCGGATGGTCTCGATCCGCCCATCGGCGGTGCGACCGGTCAGCTCCGTCACCTCCGCCTCGCCGCGCTCCTCGATCGGGATCTCGGCCACGCCGTCCCGCACCTTCCAGTCCAGCGTCGAATGCGGCAGCGCCACCCAGAAGGGGACGCCGTTGTCATGCGCCGCCAGCGCCTTGAGATAGGTGCCGATCTTGTTCGCCACGTCGCCCTGCCGCGTCACCCGGTCGGTGCCGACGATGCAGAGATCGACCTCGCCATGCTGCATCAGGTGGCCGCCGGCATTGTCGGCGATGACCGTGTGCTTCACGCCATGGGCGCCCAGCTCGAAGGCGGTCAGCGCCGCGCCCTGGTTGCGCGGCCGGGTCTCGTCCACCCAGACATGCACGTCGAGGCCCGCGTCATGCGCCTGGTAGATCGGGCTCAGCGCCGTGCCCCAGTCCACCGTCGCCAGCCAGCCGGCGTTGCAATGGGTCAGGACATTGACGCGGCCCTTGCGCGCCGCGACCTCGGCCAGCAGCGGCAGGCCATTCTCGCCGATGCGGCGGCAGGTCTCGGCATCGTCGTCGGCGATCGCCGCCGCCTCGGCATAGGCGGCCGCGGCGCGGCCCTCCACCGGCAGGTTGTGCAGCTTCGCCCGCTGCCGGTCGAGAGCCCAGCGCAGGTTGATGGCGGTCGGCCGGGTGGCATTGAGCGCCGGCAGCACCGCATCCAGGCTGGCCGGATCCGCCCGCATCGCCAGGGCCACGCCATAGGCGGCGACGGCGCCGATCAGCGGCGCGCCGCGCACCTGCATGGAGCGGATGGCATGCGCCGCCTCCTCCCAGGTGGTGAGCCGCAGCACCTCCACCGCCCAGGGCAGCCTGGTCTGGTCGAAGATGCGGATGGACCAGCCATCGGCCGGGTCCACCCAGACGCTGCGATAGGGGGTGCCGTCGATCTTCATGGGTCAGTTCCCTGGTTTCGCCGCTCGATAGCCCGCGCCGGGTCAGGCCACCAGCCGCACCTGGCCGGGATGCCGCGCGACCAGGGCAGCGGCGGTCGGCAGGATCGCGCCCCCGGTCTCCGCCTGCGCCACCAGCATCCGGCCGAAGGGGTCGCGGTGCGGCGGCGGCCGCCGCCGCGGTTCGGCTTCGCCCAGCCCGACAGGACCGCCGCCTCAGATCCGCTGATGCAGCGCGCAGACCAGGGTGAAGACCCGCCGCGCCGTCTCGAAGTCGAGGCCGATCCGCCCCTCAAGCCGCGCCATCAGCAACTCGGCGCCCTCGTTGTGCAGGCCGCGCCGGCCCATGTCGATCGCCTGGATCCGCGCCTCGTGGCCGCCCTCGGTCACCGCCTGCTCATGGCTCTCCACGATCATGTGGTAATCCTTGATCAGCCGGCGGAAGGGCCCGAGCGCCAGCGCCACCGCCCGCACCGGTGCCTCCAGCGCATCGCGGATGTCGAAGACCAGTCGGCCGTCCCGCACGCAGAGGTAGAGCACGAAGGGCCCGCCCGGCACGCCGAGCGGGTCGAAATTATTGCCCATCAGCAGGTCGGCCACCGCCTGCCGCCGGTCCGCCTCGGCATAGGCCGAGGGCAGCGCCGTCGCATCCGGCAGCACGATATTCTCGATCCGCCGGACTTCCGGCTGATGCGGCGCCGGCTCCGGCCCCGCGGCCGGCAGGCGCCGCCCGCGTTCAGGCATGCGGGCCGGGCACCCGCGGCGCCATCGGCGGCACCGCCTCGTCCGCGCCCTGGTCGATCCCCAGCGTGCTCATCCACCCCACCACCGCGCCCTTGATGGGCCGCAGCAGCAGCATGCAGAGGATGGTGAAGAGAGGCAACCAGACGACCATGTGCAGCCACATCGGCGGCTCATAGGCCTTCTCGATCCAGAAGACCGGCGGCACCAGCACATGGCCGACCAGGAAGATGGTGAAATAGGGCGGCGCATCATCCGCCCGCAGCCGGCCGAGCGGCGCATGGCAGTTGCTGCATTCCGGCACCACCTTCAGGTAGCCCGCGAAGACCTTGCCCACCCCGCAATAGGGGCAGTGGTTGCCCAGGCCCCGCCGCACCGCGGTCCAGAAGGGTGCCGGCACATGGCCGGTCACCGGGTTTACCCCAATCGGGTTCACCCCGGCTGGAGCTGCCACGGGCGTCGTCGCGGGCATACTAGTCGCGGGCATCGTCGTCTGGCCGGGCATGCGGCAATCCTCCTGTCACGGCCTCGCCGTGCTTGTCCTCGTCGCGGTCCGGGCTGGCCATGCCCATCCGGGCTGCTGCCCCGGGCTGTCGCAGTCGCGCCAGGGCGGCGCCGCCATCGTACGGGCTGACCCGGTGCCATATCGGCCCGCAGCCCCCCCTGGTTCAAGCGTTCCAGCACCGCGCCGCGTTCCCCGCTGGCCCGCTTCCAGAACAAGGCTCCGGGTTGCGCGGATGGACCGCCGCGCCCCACCGGCGGAACGGCCGGGAACTGCCTGCGACGCTGCCTGTTCCTCGCAATACTGAACGTCCAGCACGGAGAAGACACGCAAATGGCTGAATCAGCCCAGGATATCTACATCGCCGGCCTCCGCAACGCCCATGCCCTCGAAGTCCAGGCGATGCAGCTGCTCGAGCGTCAGGTCGAGCGGATCGACAGCTACCCCGAGATGGTCGGCCGCATGAAGCAGCACATCGAAGAGTCCCGCACCCAGTCCGAACGGCTTCAGCAGATCCTGGAACGCCTTGGCTCCAGCAACTCGACGCTGAAGGACATGGGCACCGGCCTCATGGGCAACCTGGCCGCCATGGCGCATGTGCCGGCGTCGGACGAGATCCTCAAGAACACCTTCGCCAACTACGCCTTCGAGCATTTCGAGATCGCCGCCTACCGCGGCCTGATCGAGATGGCCAAGGCCGCCGGCGACCAGGCGGGCATCCCGCTCATCGAGCAGAGCCTGCAGGAAGAGGTGCAGATGGCGGAATGGATCGGCCAGAACCTGCCGGCCACCGTCCAGAAGTACATCGCCCTCGAAACCAGCGGCCAGAAGTCCGGCATCTGAAGTCGGGCATCTGAGGTCGGGCATCTGAGGTCGGTTACCTAAAGTCGGGCATCCGACCCTCTTGTCGCGATGACGCGGCCGGGCAAGGTTCCGCCATGCCCGACCGCATCCTCGTCATCAATCCCAACCGCTCCATCCCCTGCACCGAGGGCATCGCCGCCGCCCTCGGCCCGCTCGGGCCGCATTTCCGGGTCACCCGGCTGGCCGATGGCCCCCCCGCCATCGCCAGCTGGCGAGACTGGTTCCAGGTGGCCGAGCCGCTCTGCCGGATGGTCGAGCAGGACCCGGCCCCGGCCTATCTCATCGCCTGTGTCTCCGACCCCGGGCTGGAGGCGATCCGCACCGTGACCCCCCACCCGGTGCTGGGCATGTTCCGCTGCGCCGTCGCCACCGCCCTGGAAGCCGCCCCCCGCATCGGGGTCATGGGTTTCGTCGCCGCCAGCGAGGCACGGCAACGCCGCATCCTCCAGGCCATGGGGGTGGAGCCGCGGCTGGCCGCCTGGGCGCCGCTCGACCTGCCGATGGAGGTGCTGCTGGACCCCGAGGCGCCCCGCGCCCGCATCCAGGCCGTGGCCCGCAGCCTGGCCGCGGCCGGGGCAGGGGCTATCGTGCTCGGCTGCACTGGCCTCGCCGGCCATGCCGCCGCCGCCGAGGATGCCGCCGGCATCCCGGTCATCGAGCCCTGCCTGGCCGCCGGCGCCATGGCGCTGCGCGCCCTCTCGGCCCCCGCCGGCCTGCCCGCCATGCTCGCGGCCTGAGGCCGGCCCGGAACATCCTCCGGACGATCCAGCCATAGTCGGTAGCCTGCGGGATCGCCCCACTCTAGGGTGTGGCCCGCGCCGCCGCCACTGCCACTTCCCGCCCAAGAGGGGCGCCTGGATGACCGAGACGAAGCCAGGCCTCGCGTCCCCGCCGAGGTTTCCCGCCTGGGGCCGGGCCAGTCGGCGCCTCATGCCCGGCGGGCTTCACGCGGCCTGGGCGCGCTACCGTCCCGGCCTGCAGGACCGCCGCAGCCTGCTGGCCGCCGCCGCCGTCGCCGCCCTGCTCTGGTTCGGCATCCTGCTGGACGGCCGCGCCGACGAGGCCCGCGCCGGCGATGCCGCCCTGCGGGATACCTCCAACCTGGCCCGGACCCTGGAAGCCCAGCTGCAGGGCCGGATCGGCACCATCGACGCGACCCTCCGCTCGGCCCAGGCCAGCTACGCCCGCGACCCCGCCGGCTTCACCGCCGGCCTCGGGACCAATGCGGAGGCGATGCGGGGGCCGGATGCGCTCGCGCTGACCATCATCGGTCCGGATGGCTTCGTCCGCGCCACCGATGCGGGGCCGCCGGACCGGCCGGTCTTCCTCGGCGACCAACCCCATGTCGCGGCGCTCATGGCGGCACCGCAGGCCGACCAGCTCATCATCAGCCCGCCGATGCCCAGCCTCGCCGACCGCCGCCCGGTGATCTGCATCGCCCGCCCCCTGCGCGGCCAGGATGGCGGCTTCGCCGGCATCGTCGCGATCACGGTGGCCGGCGACAGCTTCTCCCGGCTCTACAGCACGCTCGAGATCCGCAACGGCCGCATCGCCCTCTTCGGCCTCGACGGCATCTTCCGCGGCCGCTTTCCCGATAGGGAGCAGGCCACCGGCACGCCGGTCGCGGAGGCGGTGGTCGCGCCCTTCCGCGCCGGCATCCAGCAGATCTCCGATCGCCGGATCAGCACCGTCGATGGCCGGGACCGCTTCGCCACCCAGCGCCGGGTGGAGGGCTATCCGCTGGTGGTTTCGGTCAGCATCCCGGCCGATGGGGTGCTGGCGGAAAGCCGCCGCATGCAGGGCCAGCTTCGCCTCTTCGGCGGGCTGCTGACCGGGCTGATCCTCGCGGTCTGCCTGGTCCATGCTGGCAAGCGGCGCCAGGAGGTCGCGGCCCGGGCGGCGCTTGAGGGCATCGTCGCCCATGTCGGCCAGGGCATCGTGCTGCTGGATGCGGCGGGCCGCATCGTCCTCGTCAACCGCCGCTTCGGCGAGATGCTGGGGCTGCCGCCCGGCCTCGCGGTGCCCGGCCGGCCGCTGGAGGAGGTGGTCGCCTGGCAGGAGGCGCAGGGCGAGTTCGACGGCCCCGCGCCCCGCATCCATACGGATGCCGATTTCGCCGCAGCCGGCGCCGCGCCGCTGGTCAGCCTGCGTACCCGGCCCGATGGCACCATCCTCGAGATCCGCTCCGAGCCGATGCCCGACGGCGGCCAGGTCCGCACCCTCACCGACATGAGCGCGGCGCGGCGCATGACGGAGGCCGTCGCCGCCGCGCGGGACCGGGCCCTGGCCGCCGAGGCGGCCCTCGTCGCCGCCCTCGAGAATGCGCCGCATGGCGTGTCCCTCACCGGCGCCGACAACCGCGTCATCCTGGTCAATAGCCTCGCCACCCGGCTGCTGGGCCTGCCGCCGGAACTCGCCCGGCCCGGCACCACCGCCGAGGCGATCATGGCCTTCCAGCGCCGGCGCGGCGACTTCGCCGAGTACCGCCCGCTGGCCGAGATCTCCCGCTCCGTCTTCATGGACCGCGGCGCCCGGGTGCCGGACTACGAGCGCCCGGCCTTCGGCGGCGGCACGCTCGAGGTGCGGACCGTGGTGCTGGCCGACCGCCGCGTCGTCCGCACCTATACCGACGTCACGGCGCGGCAGGATGCGCTGCGCGAACAGCAGGCCGCGCGGGAGCGCGCCCAGGCGGCCGAGGCGGCGCTGGTCGCCGCCTTCGAGAATGCGCCGGTCGGCGTCCTGCTGCTCGGCCCCGACCGGCGCATCCAGATCATCAACGCCACCGCGGCGGATCTGCTGGCCCTGCCCGCCGAGCTGACCCGCCCGGGCGCCCGGGCGGAGGATATCGCCCATTTCCAGCTCGCCCGCGGCGACCTCGCCGGGATCCCCGGGGTCGAGGCCCAGGCCCGCGCCGAGCTCGACCGCATGCCCGGCCACCTGCCGCCCTATGAACGCCAGACCCAGGACGGCCGGGTCATGGAGGTCCGCACCAGCCTGCTGCCGGATGGGCGGCTGCTGCGGACCTATACCGACGTCACCGCCCGCCACACGGTGCTGCGCGAGCAGCAGGAAGCCCGTCGCGCCGCCGAGACCGCGGCCCGCACCCGCACCGAATTCCTCGCCATGGTGAGCCATGAGCTGCGCACCCCGCTGAACGCCGTCATCGGCTTCTCCGGCCTGCTGCTGGACCAGGGCGGGCCGGCCGGCCAGGCGGAATACCTGCGGCTGATCCGCGATGCCGGCGACGACCTGCTGCGGCTGGTCAACGACATCCTCGACTTCGCCCGGCTGGAACGCGGCCGGCTGCCGCTGGAGGAGACCGGCTTCGACATCCGCCAGGAAGCCGCCTCGGTGCTGGAGGTGCTCCGCCCCCAGGCCCGCATCCGCAAGCTGGACCTGGTGTCGGAGGTCGCCGCGGATGTCCCCGCCCGGGCCATCGGCGATCCCGGCCGGCTGCGCCAGGTGCTGCTGAACCTGCTGGGCAATGCGCTGAAATTCACCACCGCCGGGCAGGTCTCGCTCAGCATCGCGCTGGCCCCGCCGCCGGAGGGCCTCGATGCGGAGCCGGCCGGCGACGTGCTCCGCCTCGCCTTCGCGGTGCGCGATACCGGCATCGGGATCGAGCCGGCGATCCTGCCCAACCTCTTCGAGGTCTTCACCCAGGCCGACAGTTCCACCGCCCGCCGCTACGGCGGCGCCGGCCTCGGCCTCGCCATCTGCCGCCTGCTGGTGGAGCGGATGGGCGGCGAGATCGGCGCCGAAAGCCGGCCCGGCTGCGGCAGCGTCTTCCACTTCACCGTCGCCCTGCGCCCCGCCGCCTAGCGGGAGAGGCCAGGCTCAGCGCTGCGGATTCTGGCTGCCCGAGGGCGGCCGCGTACCGCCGGTGGCGCTGGTCCCGGCCTCCTCCGGCCGGCCCACGTCGGGCTGCAGCGAACGCCGGTCGGCCTCGAGCGGCAGCACCTGCGCCGGCGGCACCACCGGGGTGATGCCGCGCGCGCTCTCGGCCGCCTCGTTGGCGCGGTCGCGCCGCTCGCCCTGTTCCAGCTGGCGGGAGGCACGCTCCGCCGGGGTCTGCGCGAAAGCCGGCAGGCCGAGCAGCACGACGGGCAGCAGGCGAAGGATCGGGACGAGGCGCATGGCTGGCAAGGTTCCGCAGGGCGGCATGCCCCGGGGCTTCCAGCGCCTCGCTCGCGCTGCGGTTCCGGACCAGGCCGCCGACGTCAGCCTTGCGGCGTCCAGACCGGCGGCGCCTCGCTGCCCACCTGCGCGGTGATGCGCCCATAGGCTTCCGGCCGCCGGTGCCGGGCGAAGTCGAAGATCGTCCGCCGCCCCAGCTCGCACATCGCCAGGTCGCAATCGGCGACGATCAGCTCATCCCCCCAGCTCGTCGCCTGGGCCATGATCTCGCCCGAGGGATTGACGATGATCGAATGGCCGAACAGCTCGTGCCCGTCCTCGTCCCCCGCCTTGGCGACGCCGGCGGCGAAGCAGGCATTCTGGTAGCAGCCCGCCTGGATGCTGAGGTGGCTGTGCGCGACCCGCAGGTGATGCGCCTCGAAGCCGCGGTTCTCCATGTTGAGCGACGGCGTGTTGTAGCCCAGCATCACCACCTCGACCTGCTGCAGCCCGAGCACCCGCCAGGCCTCCGGCCAGCGCCGGTCGTTGCAGATCAGCATGCCGATGTTGACGTCCTTGTCGCCGATCGGCGCCCGCACCACCGGGAAGCCGAGGTCGCCCACCTCGAAGTACCGCTTCTCCAGGTGCTGCACCTTCCGCTGCGGGTCGTACTCGCGGTGCCCGGGCAGGTGCACCTTGCGGTATTTCAGCACCACCTCGCCGTTCGGATGGACATAGACCGCGGTGTTGTAGCGATGCCCGTCCGGCGTCTTCTCCGCGTACCCCAGATGGAAGCCGATGCCGTATTTCCGCGCCGCCTCGAACAACGGCGCGGTTTCGTTGGAGGGGAGGGCGCTCTCGTACCAATGCTCCGCATTGGCCAGGTCCTCCTCGTACCAGCGTGGGAAGAAGGTGGTCAGCGCGAGTTCGGGGAAGACCACCACCTCCGCGCCGCGGCGATGCGCTGTCTCCATCAGCCGCACCATGCGGCCGACGGCGACGTCGCGGCCCTCGGCCTTCTGGATGGGGCCGAGCTGGGCGGCGGCGAGGACGAGGCGGCGGGACATGCGGTTGCTCCGGCGGAAGTTGCGGCAGCTTTCCCCCGGCTGCAGCCTGATGACAAGGGGACGGCCTTGCGGCATGTCCCGCTGAGGAGGACCGCCCCAATGCTCACCCGCCGCACCACCCTCGCGCTCGCCGGCGCCACGCTCGCCGCGCCCGCGCTGTCTCAGGGTACCGACTTCCCCAACCGGCCGCTGCGCATGGTCATCCCCTTCCCGCCGGGCGGCGGCAGCGACATCCTCGGCCGGCTGCTGGCCCAGCGCATCGGCGATGCCCTCGGCCAGCCCGTGGTGCCGGAGAACCGCTCGGGTGCCGGCGGCAACATCGGCACCGATGCCGTGGCGAAGTCCCCGCCCGATGGCTACACGCTGGTCACCGTCTTCAACACCATCGTGGTCAACCAATTCGTCTTCCGCTCCATGCCCTTCGACCTGAAGAAGGACCTGGTGCCGATCGCCCGCGTCGCCCTGGCCCCGACGGTCATCGCCGGCGGCCCCAAGCTGAAGGCCCGCGACCTCGCCGAGGTCATCGCCATCTCCCGCGCCCAGCCCGGCCTGCTCAACCACGGCACCCCCGGCCTCGGCACCATCACCCATGTCAGCGCGGAACTGATGGACAGCATGTCCGGCGGCAAGCTGACCCATGTCCACTACCGCGGCACCGGCCCGGCGGTGACCGCCGCCGTCGCCGGCGAGGTCGAGCTGGTCTCCGCCCCCTGGTCGGCGGTCGAGCAATTGGTCAAGGGCGGCCAGCTCCGGGCGCTCGGCAACCTCGCCGCCCAGGACAGCCCGCTGATGCCCGGCGTCCCGACCGTCGCCGCCGCCGCCGGCCTGCCCGGCTATGCCGTGGACAACTGGGGCGCCGTCCTCGCCCCCGCCGGCCTGCCGCCCGCCGTCCTGGCCAAGATCACCGCCGCGGTGCGCCAGGCGGTGGACACGCCGGAAGGCAGGCAGGCCATGGCCGCGCGCGGCATCGAGGCCGCCTATACCGACGGCGCGACGCTGGCCCGCATCATCGAGGAGGACGGCGCCCGCTGGGAGCCGGTGATCCGACGCGCGGATATCCGCGTCGAGTAGATCGCGCCGAACGTCTCGCATCCGTCCCCACAGGGAACCCGTATCGCCCCAGCGACGAACCGATGGGGGCGATGCGGGATGCGGGACGGGGGAGAGGGACAGCCCGGCGGCAGGCCGGTCCTGGCCGAGGCAAGACTGCAGGAAAGGCTGGCGGCCGACCTGGCCCATGCCCTCCTGGCGGCGGATCTGCTGGCACTGCCCCGGACCCGCGCCGCCCTCGCCAAGGCCCTGGCGATCCTCGATGCCGAGACCGCGCCGGCCCCCTAGATCATGACCGGCGCCTTGGCCGGCGCCGATCATGATCCAGGCTGTCGTTCCGTCGCGTGATTCACGCCTTTCGGCGCGTCCGCCTCAGGCGATCGCGCTTCAATCCGGCGCCACCACCCCCACCTGCTCGACGATCGGCCCGTACCACTGCGGCCGGCGATGGGCGGCGAAGTTGAACATCTTCTGCTTGCCCTGCTGGCACAGCGAGAAATCCGCATCCGCCACGATCAGCTCGTCGCCCAGGGTCTTGGCCTGCGCCACCACCCGGCCGTTCGGGTCCACGATGCAGGACCCGCCGATCAGCCCGGCGCCATCCTCGACGCCGGCCTTGGCGACCGAGACCGCCCAGGTCGCGTTCATATAGGCATTGGCCTGGACCACCATGGTCGAGTGGAAGGTCCGCAGCGCAAGGTCCTCGGCCGGCCCGCCGTTCGGGTCGTAGGCGGCGGAATTATAGCCGATCAGCATCAGCTCGATCCCCTGCAGCCCCAGCACGCGCCAGGCCTCCGGCCAGCGCCGGTCGTTGCAGACCAGCATGCCGAGCACCGGCGCGTTCCAGACCTTCGGCCCGCGGAAGGCCTTGAAGCCCATGTCGCCGTATTCGAAGTAGCGCTTCTCGAGCTGCTGGTACTCCTGGCCGGGACGGAACTCGCGTGAGCCCGGCAGGTGCACCTTGCGGTACTTGCCGAGGATGCTGCCATCCGGCCCCACCGTGATGGCGGTGTTGAAGTGCTTGCCCTCCGGCGTCCGCTCGGCATAGCCGAGGTAGAAGCCGATCTGCAGCGCCTTCGCGCGGTCGAACAGCGCCTGCACGTTCGGGTTGGGCATCGAGGTCTCGAAATAGCCGGCCAGCTCCGGGTCGGCGCCATCCATCCACCAGCGCGGGAAGAAGGTGGTCAGCGCCAGCTCGGGGAAGACCACCAGCTCGGCGCCCTCGGCGGCGGCGGCCTCCATCAGCGCGATCAGCCGCGCCAGCGTCGCCGCCCGGTCCGCGTCACGCTGGATGGGGCCGAGCTGCGCGCCGGCGATACGAAGGTTGCGGGACATGGTTCAGGCTTCTCCCAGATAGGTCTCGCGGTGCTGGCGCGGCACGAAGCGCCCGGTGCCCGGCTGCGCCAGCACGGCGCTGCCATCCCAGACGCAGGCGCCACGCAGCCAGGTGGCCGCGACGCGAGCCCGCATCGCACGGCCATGATAGGGCGACCAGCGGGCATCCGGCCGATCCTCTATCATTGCTTCATCGAAAAGAAAATCGCCCTGTTGCAACACCAGCAGATCGGCATCCGCGCCCACCCGGATCGCCCCCTTCTTCGGAAACAGGCCATGGAAGCGCGCCGGCCGCTCGGCGCAGTATTTCGCCATCAGCGTCACCGGCAAGCCGCGTTCCGCCAGCAGGGTGAACATCAGCGGCGCGAAGCTCTGCATCCCCACCAGCCCGGCGCCGGGGGCGAAGATATCCCCGGTGTAGATCTTCTTCTCCCGCGGCCAGGGCGCATGGTCGGTCGAGACATAGGCGATCTGCCCGGCGGCGAAGGCCAGCCACATCCGCTCCACCTCCTCGGCGGTGCGGAAGGGCGGGTTGCACTTGCCGAAGCCCTCCAGCCGGATGAGGTCCTCCTCGGTCATGCAGAGGTACTGGATGCAGGCCTCCCCACTCGTCTTCGCCCCCTGGCCGCGGAACAGCGCCGCCAGGTCGAAGCCGCGCGCCAGCGAGGAATGGGCGATATGCACATGGCAGCCGGTCTCGAGCGCCATCTCGAAGATCTCGAGGTCGGCCATGCTCTCGACCAGCGGCGGCCGGGTGCGGCAATGCATGATCGGATCGGTGCGCCCCGCCGCCTTCGCCTCGGCGGTCAGGCGGACCACCATCTCCTGGTCCTCGTTGTGGATGGCGCACATCAGCCCGGTGCGGGCGATCTCGCGGAAGGCGGCCAGCATGGTCGGGTGGTCGATGCGCGGGAAGCGCACCGCGTCGTATTCATAGGTGGAGAGCTTGAAGGAGCAGACCCCCGCCTCCGCCAGCCCGGCGATCGCCTCCACGCCGCCGTCCTTCCGGATGGTCCCGTACAGCGCCATGTCGACGTGGCTGGTCGCATTCACCACCGCGATCTTCTCGGCGAGGATGCCGGCATCCGTCACCGGCCGCGGCACGTCGTAGGGCATGTCGACGCAGGTGGTCACGCCGCCCGCCGCGGCCGAGCGCGAGGCGCCCTCGATCCCGGCCCAGCCGGTGCTGCTGCTGGTATGCATATGCCCATCGACCAGCCCCGGCAGCACCAGCATGCCGGAATGATCCGCCACCGCGGCGGCCGACGGCGGCGCGCCCTGGCCGATGGCGGCGATGGTCTCGCCGCGGATCGCCACATAGCCGCCCGGCAGCACGCCATCGGGCAGCACGAGGTCACCGAGGATCACCCGGTCATAGGGCGCAGGCTGCATCGACGAATCCTTGAGCTGGCGTTTGGCCGAACCTAGCCCTTCTCCGCCGCCTGAAAAACCCGGCCCGCCACCCCGATCGCCAGCCGCGCCGCTTCCGTCTCCCGCTCCCCGTTCCAGACCAGCGCCACGCCGACGGAGGCGACCGGCCCCGCCAGCCCGCGGAAGGCGACCCCCGGCGGCCGCAGCACCGCCATCCCCGAACTCACCAGCGCGACGCCGAGCCCCGCCGCGACGAAGGCGAGCTGCGCCATGGCCGAGCCCACCTCGCGCATCGCCACCGGCTCGAAGCCCGCGGCGCGGCAGGCGGTCACCTGCCGGTCGAAATAGGCCGGGCTGATGCTGCGCGGTAGCAGCACCAGCGCCTCCCCGGCGAGCGACGCCAGGGGGAGGGGGCCCGGCTCTCCCAGCAACGGATGCCCTTCGGGCAATGCCACCACCAGCGCATCGGCGCCCAGCGGCAGCACCCGCAGCGGCGGCCGGTCGCGGTCCAGCCGGGCGAGGGCGAAATCCACCTCGCCGCGCCGCAGCGCCTCCACCGCATCCGCGGTATCCATCTCCCGTACCGCCAGGGCGCTGTCGGGGGCGGCCGCCCGCAGCCCGCGCACCAGCGGCGGCAGGTAGTCGAACAGCGCGCTGGTGACGCAGGCCATGGCCATCGGCGCATGCCGCCCGGCCCGCAGCTCGCGCGCCAGGCTCTCCACCTGCTTGGCATCCTCGGCGAGGCGCCGGAGGATCGGCAGCAAGGCCTCGCCCTCCCGCGTCGGCCGCGCGCCCTTCCGCGTGCGCTCCAGCAGCCGCACGCCGAGTTCGGCCTCCAGCGCCTGGATCTGCGCCGTCAGCGGCGGCTGCGAGACGCCCAGCCGGGCGGCGGCGCGGCCGAAATGGCCCTCCTCGGCGACCGCCAGGAAATGCCCCATGCGGCGCAGGATGCGGAAATCCATCGGGTGCTCCTGGGCGTAATCCTGATCGGCGATACGCAAATCATATCGTGCCCGCCGCTCAATCGGAATGGACGAAGGCCGCGCCTGGGGCGACAAAGCACGCCTCACCCCAGGGAACGACCGCCATGCAACTCCATCCCGTGAAGCTCCACCCGTCCAAGTCCCTCCTCAAGCGCGAGGACCAGCTCGCCTGGAAGATCGCCGGCGTCGCCGCCGACAAGGTCGCGGTCGAGAAGGACGTGGCGGCGATGATCATCAACCGGATCATCGACAATGCCGCCGTCGGCATCGCCTCGGTCAACCGTAAGGCCCCCACCTCGGCCCGCGCCATGGCGCTCGGCCATGCCCGCAAGGGCGGCGCCACCATCTTCGGCATGCCCGCCAACAAGCGCTTCTCGCCGGAATGGGCCGCCTGGGCCAACGGCACCGCGGTGCGCGAGCTCGACATGCACGACACCTTCCTCGCCGAGGACTACTCCCACCCCGGCGACAACATCCCCCCCATCCTGGCCGTCGCCCAGACCATGGAGAAATCCGGCCGCGACCTGATCCGCGGCCTGGCGACCGGCTACGAGATCCAGATCGACCTGGTGAAGGCCATCTGCCTGCACGAGCACAAGGTCGACCACATCGCCCATCTCTGCCCCTCGGCCGCGGCCGGCATCGGCACCCTGCTGAAGCTGCCGCAGGAGGCGATCTTCCAGGCGGTGCAGCAGGCGCTCCACGTCAGCATCTCCTTCCGCCAGTCCCGCAAGGGCGAGATCAGCAGCTGGAAGGCCTTCGCCCCGGCGCATGCCGGCAAGCTGGCGATCGAGGCCGCCGACCGCGCCATGCGCGGCGAGGGCGCCCCGTCCCCGATCTACGAGGGCGAGGACAGCGTCATCGGCTGGGTCCTCTCGGGCCGCACCATGGCCGACAAGGAAGGCCGCCCGGCCGCCTATGGCCCGGTCTACTACGAGGTGCCGCTACCGACCGCCGGCGAGCCCAAGCGCGCCATCATGGACAGCTACACCAAGGAGCACTCGGCCGAGTACCAGTCCCAGGCCCTCATCGACCTCGCCTTCCGCATGCGGGAGAGCATCCCGGACCAGGAGGCGATCGAGAAGATCGTCATCCACACCAGCCATCATACCCACTACGTGATCGGCACCGGCGCCAACGACCCGCAGAAGATGGACCCGAAGGCCAGCCGCGAGACCCTCGACCACTCCATCATGTACATCTTCGCCGTCGCCCTGCAGGACGGCCGCTGGCACCACGTGGACAGCTATGCCCCCCGCCGCGCCGGCCGGGCCGATACCGTCCGCCTCTGGCACAAGATCGAGACCACCGAGGATGCGGAATGGACGCGCCGCTACAAGTCGCGCGACCCGAACGAACTCTCCTTCGGCGGCCGCGTCGAGATCATCTTCAAGGACGGCACCAAGCTGGTCGATGAGATGGCGGTCGCCAATGCCCATCCGAACGGCGCCCGACCCTTCGGCCGGGCGGAATACATCAACAAGTTCCAGATCATGACCGACGGCCTGATCTCGGCCCGGGAGAGCGCCCGCTTCCTCGCCGATGTCCAGGACCTGGCGCGGATCCCGGCCGGCGAGCTGCACCTGCTGAACGTCGCCATGCCGGCCGGCAGCCTGGCCGAAGGCAAGCCGGGCATCTTCTGAGCCGTCCCGAGCCTCCATCCCATCCGGGGGCGGCACCCGCCGTCCCCGGCCCTTACTACACGGGAGAACCAGCCATGAGCGAAGCCACCCCCGACATCAAGAAGGGCCTCGTCGGCGTCTATGCCGATGTCTCCACCATCTCCAAGGTGATGCCGGAGACCAACAGCCTCACCTACCGCGGCTATGCCGTGCAGGACCTCTGCGAGGAATGCAGCTTCGAGGAGGTCGCCTACCTGCTGTGGAACAGCGAGCTGCCGAACCGCGACCAGCTCGCCGACTTCAAGGCCGCGGAAGCGGCCGAGCGCGAGATCAGCCCGGCGCTCCACCGGGTGATCAAGGACTTCCCGCATGGCGGCCATCCGATGGACGCCATCCGCACCGCGGTCTCCTTCATGGGCATGGAGGATCCCGAGAGCGCCGACATCAGCGAGGCCGCCACCCGCCGCAAGGCGATCCGCCTGCTGGCCAAGATCCCGACCGCCATCGCCGCGGCGCATCGCGCGGCGAAGGGCCTGGACCCGGTGATGCCCGATCCGGGCCATTCCTTCGGCGAGAATTTCTTCAACCTCGTCTTCGGCAAGGTGCCGCAGCCCGAGGTGCTGAAGGCCTTCGACGTCTCCCTCATCCTCTATGCCGAGCACACCTTCAACGCCTCGACCTACACCGCCCGGCTGGTCACCTCGACCATGGCCGACATCCACGGCGCCATCACCGCCGGCATCGCCGCGCTGAAGGGCCCGCTGCATGGCGGCGCCAACGAAGCCGTGATGCACATGCTGAAGGAAGTCGGCGGGCCGGATAAGGCGGAGGAGTGGCTCTCCACCCGCTTCGACCACAAGGCGCTGGTGATGGGCTTCGGCCACCGGGTCTACAAGACCGGCGACAGCCGGGTGCCGACGATGACCAAGTACGCCGAGAAGATGGCCGAGGTGGTCGGCGACAAGACCTGGATGAACACCTCCCGGGTGCTGGCGGCGAAGATGCTCAAGGAGAAGAACATCCACCCGAATCTCGATTTCCCGGCCGGTCCCGCTTACTACCTCATGGGCTTCGACATCCCGCTGTTCACGCCGATCTTCGTCGCCTCGCGCGTCACCGGCTGGGCCGCGCATGTCATCGAGCAGGCCGCCGACAACCGTCTGATCCGCCCGCTCTCGTTCTACACGGGGCCGGAGCAGCGTCCGGTGCCGCCGATCTCGGCACGCTGAATTCCGCGTCGTCACCGCAGGACGGCCGCCGGTGCATCCGGCGGCCGTTTGCAATTCTGCAGGCTGCGCGCAGCGCATCGCGCATGCACTGCACAGGGCACACGCATAAAAGCGTGGCAGCAATTGCGGTTTCTGTTGACAGGCCGGATGGCTGTGCAGATAGCGTGCAAATGCGCGCATGATGTTGCCCGCGATTCGTCCAGCGGGATATGCACCGCGGCAGATCGCTCGGCCTTCAACCATCCTGTCGCGATAGGGAAGGACGGTCCATGGACCGCAGGCAGGACGGGGTGGCGGCAGCAAAATTCGCCGGCCATTCCGCGCCGTCGCAGGGCAAAATTTTAACGCCCCGTGCCGGATACGCGGAGGACGGAACCACGATGCGATCCAGCCCGCCACGGGCCTCTCATCGTCCGCCACCGCTTGCTGCCCGCAAGGCCTGGACAGTGAAACCCGCGGCTTCGCGCGCATCCATCATCGCGCGCCGCGGTCATCGCATCGCCAGCCCTGACGTCAGATCGCTTGCCGCAGACCCTTCCCCGACCCATTGCCCCAGGAGATTCCCCCTGTGACCGATACGCCCGAAGCCCCCGTTGCCAGCCGCGCCCAGCCCATGGCCGTCGCCACCACCCGCCGCACCGCGAAGAAGCCCGCGACGGCCCGCAGCCGCGCCGCCGCCGCGGTGAAGAAGCCCGCCGCCCGCAAGGCCGCGCCGGCCAAGAAGGCAGCGCCCGCGAAGAAGGCCGCGCCTGCGAAGAAGGCTGCAGCCGCGAAGAAGCCCGCCGCCCGCAAGGCGGCGCCGAAGGCTGCCGCCAAGGCCGCGCCGAAGCGCGCCGCCGCGGTGAAGAAGCCCGCCGCCCGCAAGGCCGCGCCGGCGAAGGCCGCGCCGAAGAAGGCAGCACCGGCGCGGAAGGCCGCACCGAAGAAGGCCGTCGCCGCGAAGAAGCCCGCTGCCCGCAAGGCCGCGGTGAAACCCGCGCCGAAGCGCGCCGCCGCCGCCACGAAGAAGCCCGCCGCCCGCAAGCCCGCCGTGGCGAAGGCTGCGCCGAAGCGTGCCGCCGCCGCGGCGAAGAAGCCCGCTGCCCGCAAGCCCGCGGCGGCGAAGGCCGTGAAGGCCGCGCCGCGGAAGGCCGCACCGGCGAAGGCCGCGAAGGCGCCGGCGCCTTCCGCCCGCTCCGAGGCCGCGCGCAAGGGCGCCATCACCCGCGCCGCCCGCAAGGCGGAGAAGATGAGCCCCGCCGCCACCCCGGCGCCGGAGGCTCCCGCCGCCGAGGCCGAGGCCCCGGCGACCTGATCACCGGCTGACTGCGGGCGCCGCTCCTAGAAGGGCGGCGCCTCGCCTGCCAGCCAGCGCGCACCGCGCGCATAGAGCGCCTCCACCTCCGGTCCCATCAGCCCCGGCATGTCGGTCTTCACCGCATAGCCGATCTGCGTCTGCAGATAGGCCAGGTGCCGATACCCCACGGGAAAGCGCGCCAGCAGCGCCGCATCCAGCGCCAGCGTCGCCGCCGGATCCACCGGGTCCATCCGGTCCTTCTCGTAGATCGGCTGGCGCAGCACCACGCGCCAGGCGCCGTCGCGCTGCTCGATGAAATCGTAGAAGCGCCCGGTGCAGACCACGTCCACCACCACGCCATGCACCGGCGCGCGCTGGCTGATGGTCATCTTGGTCTGGGCGATCGCCCGCCTCCCCGCGACATCGGCGCTATGCCCGCCGAGGAAATGCAGGATCGAAACGCCCTTCGCCCAGCCCGCCTTGCTGGCCGCGATGAACTCCGCCGCCGGCGCCTGGCACCAGGTGGCGCACATGTAGCCGTCGTCGTGCCAGCAGGTGGCGAAGCGCTCCCAGTCGCCGGCGTCGCGCCACACCGCCCAGGTCTCGACCAGCGCGCGGATCGCCAGCCGGTCGAGCATCGCCTGCTCCACCGCCTCAGCCCTGCCAGCCGCCGAAGAAGGCCCATTCGGAGTGCGGCCGGCGCTGCCGCGGCGCCACCTCCCGCGCCGCCAGCGCCTCCGGTAAGGCCTCGGCCGGCCCGACATGGCCGATGGCGATCGCCGCCACCGGCTCGAAGCCCTCCGGGATGCCGCAGGCCTCGCGCGCCTTCGCCGCATCGAAGCCCGCCATCTGATGCAGCCCGAGCCCGAGCGCCCCGGCCTGCAGCGCCATCTGCGTGACCGCCGCGCCGGTGTCGTACAACGCATGCCGGTTCGGGTTGCCGTTGGCGGCGAAGGTCAGCCGCGCCACGGCGATCATCAGCACCCCGGCCTCCCGCGCCCAGCCCTGGTTGTTCGGCGAGAGCGTGGCCAGCAGCTTGGCAAAGGCCTCCGGCTCCGCATCCCGCCGGGCGACGACGAAGTGCCAGGGCTGGCCGTTGTTGCAGCTCGCGGCCCAGCGGGCGGCCTCCAGCAGGCTTTGCAGCGCGGCTGGGGACACAGGCTCCCCGGTGAAGCTGCGCGGGCTCCAGCGCCGCCGCAGCAGGGCCTCGATGGGGTATTCGGCGGGGGCTTCCCGGTCGGGCGCGGTGCTCATGCTGGCATCTCCTGTCCGGCTCAGCCGAAGGTGCCGAGGAGGTCGTCAACCTCGTCCGGCGTCAAGGTCCGGGCCGGCTGGCCGCGCAGCAGCAGCGCCAGCTTCGCCGCCTCCTCCAGCTCCTCCGCCGCATAGACCGCATCGTCGAGGGTCTTGCCGCTCACCACCGGCCCATGGTTCGCCAGCAGCACCGCCCGCGCATCCTTGGCCGCCGCCGCGATCGCCGGCTCCATCGCCGCGTCGCCCGGCCGGTAGTACTTCACCACCGGCAGGCTCCGCCCCACCCGCATGACGAAATAGGGCGTCAGCGGCGGGATCGGCGCCGCCTCGCCCGGGGCGGCGAGGCAGGCGATCGCCGTCGCATGCGTCGAATGCAGATGCACCACCGCCCCCGCCTCCGGCCGCGTCGCCAGGAAGGCGCGGTGCATGAACACCTCCTTCGAGGGCTTGTCGCCCGAGACATGCCGGTAGGCGCTGTCGAGCTTGCTGATCCGCGCCGGATCCAGCCGGCCGAGGCAGGAATTGGTCGGCGTGATGAGGAAGCCATCCTCCAGCCGCACGCTGATGTTGCCGGCCGAGCCGACCGAGAAGCCCCGGCCGAACAGCAGCCGCCCATGCGCCGCGATCGCCTCGCGGAGATCCGCCTCCGCGCTCATACCCCGAAGGCCTTCAGGAAGAAGTCGCGCGTGCCGAAATTGCCGGACTTGAGCGCGAGGTGCAGCCCGGGTTGTTCGGCACCCCCGGCGGAGCCGGACTCGGCATAGGTCCAGGGCACGCCCGGGTCGATCTCCGGCCCGATCCTGAGCGCCGTCACGCCGAGCCGCGAGACGACGGCGCCCGAGGTTTCGCCCCCCGCGACCACCAGCCGCGTCACGCCCCGCGCCACCAGCGCCGCGGCGATGCCGGCCAGCGTCTCCTCGACCAGCGCCCCCGCCGCCTCCCGCCCCAGCTTGCGCTGCAGCGCCGCCACCTGCTCCGGCGGCGCGGAGGCGGCGATGACGATGGGCGCGTCGCCCAGCTTGCCCTCGGCCCAGGCCAGCGCCTGCGCCACCAGCGCCGCCACGTCGGGCGTCGCCAGCGCATCCAGCTCCAGCGTATGCGCATGGTCCCGCGCATAGCCGATCTGCCCGAGCGTCGCGCGCGAGCAGGACCCCGCCAGCACCGCCGCCGGCCCGGCCATCGGCGGCAGGGCGGATGCCGCCTCGCCACGGTCCGGCAGCAGCCCCTTGGCGCGGAAATTCGCCGGCAGCCCCATCGCCACCCCGGACCCGCCGGTGACCAGCGCATGGTCGGCCACGGCCTCGCCGATCGTCAGCAGATGCGCGTCGGTGACGGCATCGACGATGGCGTAGCGCCAGCCGCTTTCCTTCAGCCCGGTCATGGTGTGGCGCAGGATGGTGGCGCCCTGCTCGACCACCGCGAAGGGGATCAGCTTCACCGTGCCGCCGGTCTGCCGGCCCAGCACGCGCACCAGGTTGGCATCCTTCATCGGCGTCAGCGGGTGGTTCTCCATCCCGCTCTCGTTCAGCAGGGTGGCATTGACGAAGAGATGCCCCTGGAAGACCGTCCGCCCATTGGTCGGGAAGGCCGGGTTGGCGATGGCGAAGCCGCAGCCGAGCCGCTGCACCAGCGCATCCGCCACCGGGCCGATGTTCCCCGCCTCCGTGCTGTCGAAGGTGGAGCAGTACTTGAAGAAGATCTGCTTCGCGCCGGCGGCCAGCAGCGCCTCGCAGGCGGCCAGGCTCTCGGCCACCGCCTCCCGCGCCGGGGAGGTGCGGGACTTCAGCGCGACGATGATCGCATCCGCCTCGGGCAACGGGGAGGCCGTGCCATGCCGCTCCGCGGCGGGCGGTACGCCGATCACCTGCACCGCGGTCATGCCGCCCTTGACCAGCGTATTCGCCAGATCGGTGGCGCCGGTGAAGTCGTCGGCGATGCAGCCGAGCAATGGCATGGTTCTCTCCCTTAAAGCGGCGTGCCGTCCTTGCGGCTGTAGCGCCATTTCCCGTCGGCGCCCATCACAGCGGTGAGATCGTCCTCGGGGTAGCTGACGCCATCGCCCGGGCTGCGGTCGCCCACCTCCAGATAGATCGCGTCGGCGGCGGACCGGTTCACCAGGCAATGCGCATCCCCGGTGCCCGCCTTGAAGCCGGCGCACATGCCGGGCGCCAGCGGCGTCTCCCCCGCATCGGTCCGCAGCAGCGGATGACCCTCGAGGACATAGACGAACTCATCCTGGGTCCGGTGCGCATGCCGCAGCGAGGAGGCAGCCCCGGGCGGCAGCCGCACCAGGTTCACCCCGAAGTTGCCCAGGCCGAAGAGATCCCCGAGCACCCGCTTCTCCCGCCCCGCCATCTTCGAGACGAGGTCGGCCGGATAGCCCGAAGGCACGGCGCGCGGCGCCACCGCCGCCGCCACCACCGCGATGGGTCGTTCCGTCATGTCCGATCCTTTCCTGCGAGAGGGAGGTCCTGCGAGAGGGAGGCACTTCTGCCGGCACCGGCCGCGGCCTGGCATCCGGGTGCGGCATGGACTGCCTGCTGAAGGTCATCGTCTGGTTGCGCGACCAGCGCCAGCAGGAGGAATTCGACCGCATCTACCGCAGCTGCTTCACCAGCCAGGCGACCCTGCCGGCCCGCACCCGCATGCAGGCCGGCCGCACGCCCATGGAGTGCGCGCCGGAGGTCGAGGCGGTCGCCTAGGTGCCCAAGGGCTGACCCTGAGCCCTCACGGCTTCCGGGGCAGCGCCAGCACGTCCCGATGGCCGATCCGCGCCGCCAGCCGCCGCGCCGCCACCTGCCCCAGCCGATCCTCCAGCCAGCCGCCTATCCGCGGATCGCCCCGCCGGTCCTGCCGCTGCGCCGCCTCCGCATGCCCCATCACCAGCTCGCTGAGGAAGCGCGTCGCCGCCTCGTGCATCCCCGGCAGCGGCATGGCGCCGCGGCTGCGGATCTCCCAGTCGCTCGGCGCGCTGGTCACGTCGAAGCCGCGCGCCGAAAAGGCCTCGGCGATCGCCGCCGGTGCCCGGTCGCCCAGCGCGACTCCGGAAAAACCCTTGTCCCGGCCCTGGTCGCGGCGGAAGCCATCCGCCACCACCCGGTCGGCCGGATGCGGCGGGGTGAAGCGGTCCCGCCCGGTGACGCAGAGCGCCGCATAGAAGGGCACCCGCAGCGCCCCCGCCAGCCGCTCCACCCAGTCCCGCGAGACCAGGTCGCAGAGCGCCGAGGACACCACCGCATCGGCATTGTGCAGCGGCAGCCCGCGCGGCGCCTCCGCCAGGTCGGCCACCAGGGTCTCGATCCGCCAGGCCCCGCCCGGCGCATGCACCAGCAGGGTGCGGCGGTTCGGCACCGTCACCTTGTGGCCGATCGCCTCGCTGCGGTCGGCGATGGTGTCGAAGGCCGCCTCCAGCAGCTCCCGGTCGGCATCCACCAGGGTCCAGACCTGCGCCCGCCCCAGCCGCGGCGCCAGGAAGCGGAACAGGCTGCCGGTCCCGGCGCCGAGGTCGAGGAAGCGCGGCCGCGCCGGCAGGCTGGCCAGCAGCGCATCCGCCAGCGCCTGGCTGCGCGCCATGGCATCGAAGGGCTCCCGCAGGTCGAGCCAGTCGAGCGCGAATTCCTCCGCCATCAGGCCTTCTCCAACTCACGCAGGAAGGCCGCCGCCCGGTCGCTCCAGCGCGGCAGCCGCTGCCCGGCCTGCCAGGCCGCCTCGGCCATCTCCGCCCGCATCCCGGTATCGAACAGCACCCGCCGCATCGCCCGGGTCAGCAGCATCACGTCGCCGGGCGGCGAGACGCAGCCCGCCTCCACCGGCACCACATCCGCGATCGCCCCACCGGCGGTGATGGCGACGGGCAGGCCGCGCGCCAGGGCCTCGGCCGCGGCCATGCCATAGCCTTCCCAATGGGTCGCCAAGGCGAAGACGTCGCTGCGGCTATACAAATTCTCCAGCGCCGCGCCGGAAACCTCCCCGGCGAAGCGCACCCGCTGCGCCAGCCCGAGTTCCTCCACCAGCGCCCGCAGCCCCTCGGCATAGACCGCGTCGCGCGCCCCGCCGGCGATGGTCAGGCTCCAGTCGATATCGGTCAGCCGCGCCAGCGCCTTCAGCAGCACGTCGTGCCCCTTGCGCGGGATCAGCGTGCCGACCGAGAGGATGGCAACGCCCGGCCCGCCCGAGCCGCGCGCCCGCTGCGCCGCATCCGTCCCCGGCTCGACCACGCCGATCCGCTCCGGTGCCACGCCGAATTCCCGCGTTAGGTCCCGCCCGGTCGCGGCGGAGGGCACCACCAGCCGCGCCAGCCGTGGGAAGATCGCCGCCTCCGTCGCCCGCAGCGCCGCCGCCGCATCGGCGCCGATGCCGGCCTCCATCGCCGTCGGATGATGGATCAGCGCCACCGCCCGCCGCGCGACCAGGGCATCGGCCAGCGGCGCGAAGGCCGGCAGCCCCAGCCCGTCGAGGATGATCCGCGTCCCTTCGGCCAGCCCGTCCAGCGCCGCCCGCGCCGCCGCCAGCGCCGCCTCGTCCGGCAGCGGATGCCGCCCCGCCAGCTCGATGACCTGCACCGTCTCGCCCAGCGCCCGGAAGCCCTCGACCAGCCGCCGGTCATAGCCATAGCCGCCCGAGATGGTGTCGAAGGGCGCCGGCACGAGCAGGGCAATTGGCAAAGCCTGGGTCCGATTCAGACCTTCGGTGCTCGGCTGCGCCTGCGCCCTCCGGTCATCGGACCCAGTCACGCGACAGGACCTTCATAGGCCGCCCAGGCATTCGGGCTTTCCCGCAGCAGGATCTTCAGCCCGGTCACGTTGCCCGACTGCGCCCCCAGCCTGCCGTCCTTCAGCGCCGCCGCCAGCAGCCCATGGATGTGGGAGCAGAGGAATTCGGTGGTGGTATTCACCCCGGCGAAGGCCGGCTCGCCATCCAGGTTGCGGTAGTCCAGCCCATCGAGCGCCTTCCGCAGCTCCACCTTGGCCAGGCCGATATCCACCAGCAGCCCCAGCGCGTCGATGCTGGGCGCGCGGAACTCCGCCTCCACCGCGAAGGTGGCGCCATGCAGGCGTTGCGCGGGGCCGAATTCCGCGCCGCGGAAGCTGTGCGCCACCATGATGTGGTCGCAGACGGTCAGGCTGTACATGGTCGCTCGCTCGCTTGCTCAGTAGGTGACCGTGGGGCAGGGATGTGCCGCCGGCCCATTCAATATCCCCGGCAAAGCCGCCGGCAATGCGGCAAAATCCACCGGCGGCGCGAGGAGCGCATCGAAGCGCGGGTCCTCCAGCAGGCCGAGGGCCAGCGCCAGCCGCTCCCCATGCGTCCGCCGCCCGCGCATGACCGGCGAAACCTGCCCGACCTGGGTCGAGACGATCGACAGCCGCTGCGCATGGAAGGCCTCGCCCAGCGGCAGGGTCACGCTGCGGTCGCCGTACCAGCTCGCCTCGACGATCCGCCCCTCGAAGCCGGCGCGGTCCAGCGCCAGCGCCAGCCCCTCCGGCGCCGCGCTGGCATGGATCACCAGGTCGCGCCCGCCCGGCGCCGCCTCCGGCGCGCAGAACCGCGCCCCGAGCGCCTCGGCCAGCCCCGCCCGCCCGGGGTCGATGTCGCAGACCGCCAGGTCGAGGCCGGGGACCCTCGCCAGCAGCGCCGCCACCAGCAGCCCGACCACCCCGGCGCCGATCACCAGCGCCCGCTCGCCCACCAGCGGCCGCGCATCCCAGAGCACGTTGACCGCCGTCTCCATGTTCGCCGCCAGCACCGCGCGCAGATCGGGCACTCCATCCGGCACCGGCAGGCACATCGCGGCGGGCGCCAGGAAGCGGTCCTGATGCGGATGCAGGCAGAAGACCCGGCGGCCGAGCAGGGCAGGGGGGCCGGCCTCCACCGCGCCGACCGCCGCATAGCCGTACTTCACCGGATAGGGGAATGCGCCCGCCATCAGCGGCGCCCGCATCACCGGCCACTGGCTTTCCGGCACCCGCCCGGCCAGCACCAGCCGCTCCGTCCCGCGGGAGATGCCGCTCGCCAGCGCCCTCACCAGCGCCTGGCCCTCGGCCGGCGGCGGCAGGTCTTCCGTGCGCAGTTCGGCGACACCCGGCGCCACGTACCACAGGGCGGTCGCCTTCATGCGCAGACCCCCGGCCGCATCCGGTCGAGCGCGATATCGAAGAGCACATCCGGCGCCAGCGCATGCACCGTCCAGGCGAAGCGCAGCCCATCGGCGATCCGCGCCGCCTCCGGCAGGGTGAAGGCCGGGATGCCGGAGCCCAGCAGCACCGGCGCCACCGTCACATGCAGCCGGTCGAGGCAGCCCGCCGCCAGGAAGCGGCTCACCGTCACCCCGCCGCCCTCGACGAAGATGCGCGTCAGCCCGCGCGCCGCCAGCGCGCCGAGGATCGCCGGCACCGCCAGCCCGCCATGCAGCGCATCCCGCGGCAGCCGCACCACCTCCGCCGTGCCCAGCCGGTCGCCGCCCGGCGCATCCGCGGCCGCCAGCAGCAGGGTCGGCGGGCCCTCGCGGAAAATCCGGTAGTCGGCCGAAAGCCGCCGATCGGTATCCAGCACCACCCGCACCGGATCCGGCCCGGTGCATTCCCGCGTGGTCAGCCGCGGGTCGTCGTGCCGCACCGTCCCGGCGCCCACCACCACCGCATGGCACAGCGCCCGCAGCCGGTGGGTATGCAGGATGTCGCCCGCCCCGCCGATCCACTGGGAGGAGCCGGAGGCGGTGGCGATCCGCCCGTCCAGGGTCTGCGCCAGCCGCCCGACGACGACGCAGCCATCCGCCGCCCGCGCCGGCACCAGCAGCGGCCCGAACAGCGCGCCGAGCGGCCCCGGCGGCAGCATCCCCGGCGCATCCCGCAGGGCGCGCAACGCTTCCCAGGCCAGCGGCGGATCGGCAGGTCTTTCCGTCATCACATCCATTGCGCGGCACCTTGCCGGATGCCGGCGCGGCGCGCCAGCGGCCTCGCCGCTAACCGTTCTTCAACCCGGGCATGGGAGGTTCCGCGCCCTCGCTTGTGGAAGCCGCGCCATGTTCGATCGATTCAGCAGAAAACCTGTCAGCGACAGCCGGACGACGGCCCTCGATGCGCTTCGAGCCAGCGTCATGCTGGCCGATCCGGACCTGAACATCACCTACCTGAACGCCTCCGCCCGCGGCCTGCTGCAGGAAGCCGAGGCCGAGCTGCGGCGGGAACTGCCGCGCTTCGAGATGGCGAAGCTGGTCGGCAGCAACATCGACATCTTCCACAAGCAGCCCTCGCACCAGCGCGGGATGCTGGCGGCGATGAAGGACCCGCACCAGGCCACCATCACGGTCGGCAACCGGATCTTCGACCTGCTGGTCACGCCGCTGCTCGAAGGCGGCCAGCAGGTCGGCTTCGCCGTCGAATGGACCGATGCGCGGGAACGGCTGCTGAACCTCGACCTGGCCGCGCAGTTCGCCGCCCTCAACCGGTCGCATGCGGTCGTCACCTTCGGCGCCGACGGCATCATCCAGGACGCCAATGCCAATTTCCTGGCCTGCATGGGCTATACGCTGGAAGAGGTGCGCGGCAAGCCCCACAGCATCTTCGTCGAGCCCGCGCTGCGGGACAGCCCGGCCTATCGCGCCTTCTGGGACAGCCTGCGCCGCGGCGAATACCAGGCGGCGCAGTTCAAGCGGATCGGCAAGGGCGGCCGGGATGTCTGGATCGAGGGGGCCTACAACCCCATCCGAGACCGCAACGGCACGGTGGTGAAGGTGGTGAAATTCGCCACCGACGTGACCGCCCAGGCCAAGCTGCTCGCCAACCTCACGCACAACCTGGGCGAGATCGACGGCGCCATCGAGCTCTCGACCGACGGCACCCAGGCAGCGGCCACCGCCGCCGAGGAAACCTCGGCCAATGTGCAGACGGTCGCCGCGAGCGCCGAGGAACTGGCCGCCTCGATCGACGAGATCTCCGCCAGCATGGCCCGGTCCCGGGCCGCGACGGACAGCGCCTTCGACCGCACCGTGGCGGTCGGCCGCAACACCGACCAGCTCGCCGGCGCGGCCCAGGCCATGGGCGGGATCGTCGGCCTCATCCGCAACATCGCCAGCCAGATCAACCTGCTGGCGCTGAATGCGACGATCGAGGCCGCCCGCGCCGGCGATGCCGGCAAGGGCTTCGCCGTGGTCGCCTCGGAAGTCAAAAGCCTCGCCGTCCAGGCCGCCCGCGCGACGGAACAGATCTCCGGCGAGATCGACGGCATCCAGGGCATCTCGCTGGAAGTGGCCAGCGCCCTCGGCGCCATCCGGGAGGCGGTCACCACGGTCCGCGAAAGCGTCACCCTGACCGCCTCGGCGGTCGAGGAGCAGAGCGCCGTGACCCGCGGCATGTCGGCCAGCATGCAGACCGCCGCCGGTGCCGTCACCACCATCTCCGCCAATGTGAACAGCATCGCCGCGGCCGTGCTGCAGGCCGGGCAGGCGGTCAGCAAGACCAAGGAGGCGGCGCAGGTCCTGGCGCGCTAGGGCGTGATCGGCTGAGGTGGCCTCATCGAAAGCCGTGAGGCACGCGACAGGCAGCAACCTGGATCCTGATCGTCGCTGCTGTCGGCGACGATCAGGATCTAGGGCCGCACCAGCGCATGCGGGAACCAGGGCAGCAGCAACTGCGCCAGCACCCCCGCCAGGATCGGCAGCGCGACGCTCGCCGCCAGCCGGATCGCCACGAAGCGCCCGCCCAGCACCGGCCATTCCCAGGCGATCACCCGGTGGAAGCCGAGGATCGCCCAGCCGGTGATCAGCGCCACCATCTGCGCCCCGCCGGCGCCGGCCTTGATGAAGGTCAGCACCAGCGGGAAGGAGACGAAGGGCCCGCCGGGGATGAAGCCCCCGGCGAAGCTGGCGACGACGATGCCCGCCAGCCCGCTCTCCGGCCCCAGCCAGCCGGCCGCGGCATCGGGCGGGATCAGCTCCGCCAGGAAGGCCGCCATCGGCAGCGCCACCACCAGCAGCGGCAGCACCCGCACCACGGTCTGCCCGGTCTCGCGCAAGGCCCGCTGCGCCGTCGGCACCCCCCGCCGCAGCGCCAGGCCGAAGGCCACCAGCGCCACCACGAACAGCAGGATCTGCCCCGGCGTCATGCCGGCGGCCTGCTGCCCGGCGGCGACCAGTCGATCGGGATGCGCCGCGCCAGCGCCCCGGCCAGGAAGCCCAGTGGCAGGCCGCAGAGGAAGCGCAGGATGGCGAAATCGGCGCCCAGCAGCGGCACCTCCCAGACCAGCACGCGCTGGAAGCCGTTCAGCGCCCAGGCGACGATGAAGGCGATCAGCGCGCCGCGGTCCGCCCCCGCCTGGGCCAGCACCAGCACCAGCGGGAAGGCCGCCATCGGCCCGCCCGGCATGGCCATGCCCGCCACGGTGGCGACGCCGAGGCCGCGCCAGCCGCTCTCGGCCCCCATCCACTTGGCCAGGGCCCCGGCCGGGATGAGCTGCTTCAGGCTGCCCGCCAGCAGCAGCCCCGCCAGCATCGCCGGCAGCACGCCGAGGAAGACGCCGGCGGCGACGCCCAGCGCCCGCATCACGCCCTCGGGCCCATGCAGCCGGTACACCGCCACCCCGGCCACCAGGCCGATGCCGCCGATGATCAGCAGGTTGGACTGCCGGCGTAGGACCGCCAGCATGGGGCGGCTGCTACAGCCGCACCGCCTCCGTCTGGTAGCGATCCTCGGCGGTCCGCTGGAATTCGGTATCCAGCACGAAGGCGGCGACCACGGCCAGGCAGGCGGCGGCGACCATGCCGATGAGGATGGCTTTCACGACGGGATTCTCCTGCAACGGAACCAGCGTATGGGTCCGGCTCAGGCCGATGGCAAGAGCGCCTCGGCCGCCGCCAGATCCTCCGGTGCATTGGCATTGAAGAAGGGATCGATCGGCACCGCCGGCCATTCCGCGCTGGCGCAGCCGAAGCGCGCGGTCCAGCGGTCGATCTTCTTCTCCCCCGCCAGCAGCGCCGTCCGCAATTCGCCGCGCAGCGCCACCGGCCAGAGGGCGATCGGCGGATGCGTCCAGCCGCCCGAGGCGGCGCAGGCCATCGGCACCCCGGCCGCCCGCCGCGCCGCCTCCAGCCGTGCGACCAGATCCGCCGGCAGGAAGGGCCCGTCGCCCGGGACCGAGAGCACCGTCGCCACCCCCGGCCGCTCCGCCGCCGCCCAGTCCAGCGCCGCCAGCACCCCGGCCAGCGGCCCCGGGTAGTCCGGCAGCGGGTCGGCGACCACCGGCAGGCCGAATTCGGCAAAGCGCGCCGGATCGCCGTTGGCGTTGAGGATGATCCCCGCCACCTGCGGCGCCACCCGGCCGATCACATGCGCCAGCAGCGGCCGCCCGCCGAGCAGCCGCAGCGGCTTGTCCCCGCCGCCCATCCGCCGTGCCAGCCCGCCGGCCAGCACCACCGCGAGCACGTCAGTCATCGCGGCCATTCTTTCGCCAATGCTTCGGATTCTCCTCCGCCACGCTGCCGAGGTCGGCGTCGAAGACGATCCGCTCCTCCCCCGCCAGGGCGACGAAGCGCTTCCCCTTGCAGCGGCCGACCAGCGTCAGCCCGACCTCCCGCGCCAGCTCCACCCCCCAGGCGGTGAAGCCGCTGCGGGAGATCAGGATGGGGATGCCCATCCGCACCGTCTTGATCACCATCTCCGAGGTCAGCCGCCCGGTGGTGTAGAAGATCTTGTCGCCCGGCTCGCAGCCGGTGCGGAACATCCAGCCGGCGATCTTGTCCACCGCGTTGTGCCGGCCGACGTCCTCCATGTAGACCAGCGGCGCATCGGCCTTGCACAGCGCGCAGCCATGGATGGCGCCGGCCTCCAGGTACAAGGTCGGCAGGGTGTTGATCGCCTTCAGCAGCCCGTAGAGCCATGAGGTCCGCAGCTCGGCGGCCGGCAGCCTGCGCTCCCCGAAATCCTCCAGCAGGTCGCCGAAGGCGGTGCCCTGGGCGCAGCCGCTGGTCAGGGTCTTCTTCTTCAGCTTCGCCTCGTAGTCGGTGCGCCGCGCGGTCCGCACCACCACCACCTGGAGGTCGTCGTCGTAGTCGATGCCCGTCACCGCATCGTCCCGCCGCAGCATCCCCTGGTTCAGCAGGTAGCCCAGCGCCAGCTCCTCCGGCCGGTCGAGGATCGTCATCATCGTGACGATCTCCTGCCCGTTCAGATAGAGCGTCAGCGGCCGTTCCACCGTCACGCTCGCCTCGATCCGCGCGCCGGTCTGGTCGAGGCCACTCACCCGCCGGGTCAGCCGCGGGTCGGAGGGATCGGGCTGGACGAGGAGCGGGGTCTGCATGGCCGGAAGGTGAGGCGGCATCGGCGCCTCGGCAACCCCGCGGGACCGTCACACGTTCCCGCAGCCGAAGGAGAGACCATCGATGCCCAGCTACCACTTCCCCGCCGAGGCCGGCGAGGCCCTGCCGGATACCCGTCCCGAGACCTTTGGGCCCGAGGCCATCGCCGCCCTGCTCGACCGCCTCGGCCTGGCGCATGACGGCGTCCGCATCACCCGCCAGGGCGATACCGTGACGCTGGAAGGCCGGGTCGCCGATGCCGCCGCCGAGGAGCTGCTCGTGCTGGCCACCGGCAACCTCGCCGGCATCGGCCAGGTGCGGGACCAGCTCACCACCGGCCATGCCCCCGGCCTGCTGGACAGCCTGGGCGCCTTCGCCCGGCTGCCCGCCGGCAGCGCCAGCACCGAGGCGGCGGAAACCGCGGTCCATGCCGCCCAGCCCGAGGCCGGCACCCGCTTCGGCCCCGCCGGCAGCCTGTTCCATGCCATGCAGCCCGGCGAATCCCTCGCCGACCTGGCCGCCCGCCACTACGGCGATCCCGCCGCCGGCGAGCGTCGCCTGCTGGAAGCCAATGCGGCCATCCTGCGGAACGCCGGCTCGCCCGGCCCCGGCTTGGTGCTGCGCATCCCGCCTAAGTAGCGGCCCCACCCTGGCTCACGCCTTACGGGGTCACGCCTTCTCCGGCGCGGCTTCCGGAGGCGGCACCCCGGGGCTCCGCGGCTCCCGCGGCAGCCGGATGCGGACCGAGGTACCCTTGCCCGGTGCCGAGCAGGTTTCGACCTCGGCACCGATCTGCCTGCTCAGGCCGCGCACCAGGGTCGACCCCAGGCCGCCCTCCCGGCCGGTGGATGGTGGCAGTCCCACGCCGGCATCGGCCACGGTCACGGTGATCTCCTGCGGCCCCGCCTCGGCCTGCAGCGTGACCAGCCCCGCCTGTCCGGCCGGATAGGCGTGCTTGACCGCATTGGTCGCCAGCTCGTTGACCAGCAGCCCGAGCGGGATCGCCCGCTCCGCGTCCAGCGGCAGGCTGGGCGGCAGGTCGCAGCGCAGCGTCACCGCGCTGGCCAGCGTCCCCGCGTGCCGGCCCAGGTCGGCCAGCACCAGGGACAGGTCCACCGTCCGCAGGTCGGCGCTCTGGTACAGCGACCGATGCACCTCCCCGATCGCCATCACCCGCACGAAGGCCGCGCGCAGGGCCCGCCGCACCTCGGGCTGGGCGGTCCGCGTTTCCTGCGCCCGCAGCAGCGCCGCGGCCAGCTGCAGGCTGTTCTTGATCCGGTGGTCGGCCTCGCGGATCAGCAGGCCGCGGGCTTCCACCGCTTCCTCCAGCGCCGCCTGGGCCAGGCGGCGTTCGGTGACGTCCTGGATGATGCCGCGCAGCACCGGCCCGGCCTCGCCCTCGAACAGCGCCGCCCGCGAATGGATCCAGCGCAGCTCGCCGGTATCGGCGCGATGGAAGCGGAACTCGGTGTCGAGCGTGCCGGCCGTCAGCATCCCGAGGGTCAGCGCGCCCATCCGTTCCCGGTCCTCGGGATGCACCAGCGCCAGCCAGCCGTCGAAATCGAGCGTCGCCGCCGCCGCCTCATCCAGCCCATGGATCGCCCGGTAGCCGGCGCTCAGCACCGACCGGCGGCTGACCGGGTGGTATTCCCACATGCCGAGCTTCGCCGCCTCCTGCGTCAGCCGCAGCCGCTCCTCACTGCTCCGCCAGGTATCCTCGGCCAGCCGCCGCCGGGTGATGTCGAGGTCGATGCCGATCATCCGCACCGGCTGCCCCGCCGCGTCGCGCAGCACGGTCCCGCGGGCGCTGACCCAGCGGAGGCCGCCATCCGCCCGCCGCATGCGGAACTCGGCGTCGTAATCGGCCTCCCCGGCCAGGGCCCGGGTGATCTCGGCCCCGACCCGGTCGATGTCGTCCGGATGCACCATGGCCTGGAAGGCTTCGAGCGTGCCCTCGAAGCTGCCCGGCGCCAGGCCGCAGGCCGCCTCCAGCCCATCCGACCATTCGATCGTGCCGGCGGCGATGTCCCAGTCCCAGAAGAACATCCCGGCCGTGTTGATCGCCAGGCGGAGCTGTTCCGCCTGCCGCGCCAGCACCGCCCGCGCCGCATCCGCCTCCTGCCGGGCCTGCACATGGCCGGTGACTTCCCGCGCCATGATCAGCACCGCGGGGATCGAGCCATCGGGATCCGGCAGGGGATGGATATCCTCGTCCCACCAGCTCGGCTGGCCCGGCCGCAGCAGCCGCGGCAATCCCCGCGCGGTCACCGTCCGGCCGCTGCACCAGGCCTCCCCGATCCGGGTCATGTCGTCGCCGCCCGGGAAGAGGCTGGCGACGGTCGCACCGATCACCGCCGCGCCATCGTCCAGCAGCGCCCGATAGGCCCGGTTGGCGTAGACCACCGTTCCATCCGGGACGACCGCCATAGCGACGGCCACCGGCGCTTCCTCGGCGATGCGCCGGAAGAAGGCCGTCGAGGCTTCCGCGGGAACCGTGACCTCCAGACCCAAGATCAACTCCATCGTCGAAAAGTAACGATATCGATCTTACTACAGGCAATGCATGCCCAATGTCGCAACATTAGATGCAACGAAGCCGCTTGCGGAATAACGAGACCGTGCGCTCGCGTGTTTCGCGATCAGCCTTCCGGCTTCATCGCGCTCTCATGCCAGCGCCGCAGCAGCAGGTGCTGCACCAGTCCCAGCACCGCGAAGATCGCGATCCCCGCCGCCGAGATCAGCGCCAGCGCCGCGAACATGCGGGGGATCTTGAGCTGGTACCCCGCCTCCAGGATGCGGAAGGCCAGGCCCGAGCCGGTCCCGCCGGCGCCGGCGACGAATTCCGCGACCACCGCGCCGATCAGCGCCAGCCCGCCCGCCACCCGCAGCCCGGCCAGGAAATAGGGCAGGGCGCCCGGCAGCCGCAGCAGCCACAGGGTCTGCCAGCGCGTCGCGCCGTACAGCCGGAACAGCTCCAGGTGGTTGCGATCGGCGCTGTTCAGCCCCAGCACGGTATTCGACAGCACCGGGAAGAAGGCGACGATCCAGGCGCAGATCAGCAGGGAGACGGTGACGTCATCCACCCAGATCAGGATCAGCGGCGCGATGGCGACGATCGGCGTCACCTGCAGCACCACCGCATAGGGGAAGAAGGCCCGCTCCACCCAGCGGGACTGGGCGAAGGCGACGGCCAGCAGCCCGCCCAGGCTGACGGCCAGCAGCAGCGCCAGCAGCGCGATCCGGAGCGTCACCAGCAGCGACCCCGCCAGCAGCGGCCAATCCGCCCGCAGCGCCTGCCAGATGGCAACCGGCCCCGGCAGCACGTAGCTCGGCACGCCGTAGTGCCGCACCAGCCATTCCCAGCCGGCCAGCACCAGCAGCCCGACGATCCCCGGCGCGATGGCGTCCTGCAACTTCACTGCTGCATCGCCCAGTCCAGCGCCTCGGTCGCCTCGCGGCAGAGCCCGGCATACTCGGCCGAGGTGCGGAACCCGGCCGGCCGCGGTGCGGTGACTCCCCCCTCGGCGGGCCCCGGCGCCACCACCGGCATCTCCGCCACCACCCGCCCCGGGCGGGAGGCCATGAAGATGATGCGGGAGGCAAGGTAGACGCTCTCGAAGACCGAATGGGTGACGAAGACCACCGTGGTCCCATTGGCCGCCCCGCTGCCCGCCCCGCTGCCTGCCCAGATCCCCAGCAGGTCGTCGTTCAGCCGGTGCCGGGTCAGCTCGTCCAATGCCGCGAAGGGCTCGTCCATCAGCAGCAGGCTCGGCCGCGTCACCAGCGCCCGGGCGATCGAGACCCGCATCCGCATCCCCCCCGACAGCTCCCGCGGATAGGCCCGCTCGAAGCCGGCCAGCCCGACCGAGGCCATCGCCGCCGCCGCCCGCGCCTCCTGCTCCTCCGGGTCCACCCCGGCCAGGCGCAGCGGCAGCCGCACGTTGGTCAGCGCATCCGACCAGGGCAGCAGGGTCGGGTCCTGGAAGACGAAGCCCACCTGGCGGGAAGCGGCGCGGCGCACCAGCCCCTCCGAGGGCTCCGACAGCCCGGCGATCAGCCGCAGCAGCGTGGACTTGCCGCAGCCGGACGGCCCGAGGATGGCCAGGAACTCCCCGGACGCGATCCGCAGATCCACCCCGGCCAGCGCCAGGGTGCCATTGGCGAAGCGCTTGCCGACGCCATCCAGCGCCACCAGCGTCATGCCGGGCCCCAGGGGGTGCGGAAGGGAAGGGGCGGCAGGGGCATCAGCCGCAGGATGTGGCCAGGAGGTGCGGCACGGCAAGCCCAAGGCGGCATGACCTGATGCCGCCGTCATCTTGCGGTTGACGGAATGACCGGATTCGATGCTTAGGGTGGTTGCATCCTGTATATTCGCCGCATCCCTGGGCGAATGAGAAGGGTGAACCAGCCGGGGATTGGCACGTCATGGCCTTGAGGCTGCCCGGTGCGGAACCGACCTACCAGGGACCGATCCGCCAGGGGCCAGGCCGTGCGGGCTGGGCCGGGCTGGGCGTGGTCACCCTGGCCATCGCATTTCTATGGGTCGCCATCGGCCTCACCATCCAGGCGCATTTCCGCAACGACTCGAACCTCGCGCTGCGGGAAACCGCCAATCTCGCCCAGATCCTGGAATTGCAGGTCGCCGGGAAGATCGACGCCATCGATGCCACCCTGCGCTTCGGCCAGACCCTCTTTGCCCAGGACCCCGCCGGTTTCCGCCTCGGCCCCTGGTCGGTCTTCGGCAACGACCCGGCGGCGATCAATGCCATCCTGGTCGGCCCGGATGGCTTCGCCCGCGCCGACCGGGGCGGTCCGCTGGCGCAGCCGGTCGACCTGCGCGGCCGGCCGAATACCGCCGCCCATCTGGCGGACCCCACGACGGACCGGCTGGAGATCAGCCCGCCCATCCAGGGCCTTTCGAGCGACCGGCGGATCATCGCCTTCTCCCGTCCGCTGCGGACCGCCGAGGGCGACTTCGGCGGCATCATGATCCTGGCGGTGGATGCGGGGCTGTTCGCCCGGCTCTACCACACGCTCAACCTGCGCGACGGCCGCATCCTGCTGGTCGGCCTCGATGGGCTGATCCGGGCCCGGGTGCCGGAGCCGGAGGCGGGGGCCGACGGCAGCCTGCCGGAATCCCAGCTGGAGCCCTTCCGCCAGGGCGCCGTGCAGGTCACCGAATACCGCCTGAGCGCCATGGATGGCACCGGCGGCTTCGTCACCCGGCGGCGCGTCGCCGGCTATCCGCTGATCGTCACCGTCCGCCTCGCCGCCGGGACGGTGCTGACGGCCTCCCGGCTCTATCGCCTGCAATGCCTTGGCATCGGCACCCTGCTCACCCTCGCCATCTGCGGGTTGTGCTGGGCCATCGCCCGCAAGCGGGAGGTGGAGCGCCGCGCCCGCGCCGCGCTGGAGGGCACCTTCGCCCATGTCGGCCATGGCATCATGATGGTCGATCCCGCAGGGAAGGTGGTGCTGGCCAATGCCCGCGCCACCGAGATGCTCGGCCTGCCGCCCGGCCTCGCGGTGCCCGGACGGCCGCTGGAGGAGATCGTCCGCTGGCAGGAAGCCATGGGCGAATACGGCGGCCGGGCGCCGGAGCCGCATTTCGCCAGCCAATTCCCGGCGGCCGATGGCAGGCCCTATATCTGGGATCGCACCCGGCCCGACGGCACGGTGCTCGAGATCCGCGTCGATCACCTGCCGGATGGCGGCTATGTCCGCAGCTGGACCGACGTGACGCAGGCCCGCCGCGGCGCCGCCGCCATCGCCGCCGCCCGCGACGCGGCCCAGGCCGCCCGCGCCGCGCTCGATGCCGCGCTGGAGAATGCCCCGCTGGGCATCCTCCTCATGAGCGCCGATCGGCGGGTCGAGATCATGAACGGCCTCGCCACGGAATTGCTCGACCTGCCGCCGCATCTCACCCGGCCGGGCACCCCGGGCGCCGACATCGTGGCATTCCAGCTCGAACGTGGCGACTTCGGCGCCACGCCGCTGGTGGAGGCGGCGGCGCGCGAGGCCGTCCCCGAGAGCACGATCTTCGCCAGGCCCTATGAACGCCAGACCCGCGACGGCCGGACGCTCGAGATCCGCGGCCGCCGCCTCGCCGATGGCCGCGTCATCCGCACCTATACCGATATCTCCGCCCGCCTCGCCGCCCTGCGCGAACAGCAGGCGGCCCGGACGGCGGCCGAGGCCGCGCTCCGCAGCCGCAGCGAATTCCTGGCGACCGTCAGCCACGAGCTGCGCACCCCGCTGCATGCGGTCCTCGGTTTCGCCGAGGTGCTGATGCTGCAGCAGCCGACCCCGGCCCAGGCCGGCAGCATCCGCGAGATCGAGCTGGCCGGCCGCGCCCTGCTGGCGCTGGTGGACGACATGCTCGACGTCGCCGGGCTGGAGCGCGGCCGCTTCACCCTGCGCGAGACCGCCTTCGACCCCGCCGTGGCCCTGCGGGAGGTCGCCGCCCCGGCGGCGGCCCGGGCGGCGGCGCGCGGCCTCGACTTCCGGCTGGCACTGGATGCGGCGCTGCCGGCGGCAGCCCTGGGCGATGCCGATCGGCTGCGCCAGGTGCTGGTGAAGCTGCTGGACAATGCGGTGAAATTCACCAGCAGCGGTGGCATCACCCTCGGCGCCCGGATCATGGCCGAGGATGCAGGCGGCTGGCGCCTCGGCATCACCGTCACCGATACCGGCATCGGCATCCCGGCCGAGGCGCGGGACCGGCTTTTCGCCCCCTTCACCCAGGCCGACAGCTCCAATGCCCGCCGCTACAACGGCGCCGGGCTCGGCCTGGCGGTCGCCCGGATGGTGGCGGAGGCGATGGGCGGCCGGATCTCGGTGGAAAGCGAGCCGGGCCGGGGCAGCAGCTTCCAGGTCGAGCTGCCGCTGCGCCGCGTGGCCGCGGTCATGGTCTGAAGGCTTGCATCGGCTGCCGCGTCGACTTATAGGAATATTGTCAAGGCTACGGCTTGCGCCGGCTCTCGATCAGCCGCATCGCCTCCCAGATCACCTCCCGCGTGATGCCCTCCGGCGCGAAATTCCGCTCCGCCCACTCGGCCGAGGGGGCCAGCACCGGCCGCAGCACCAGGGCGCCCCGTTCCAGCTGCGCTTCCAGCCGGCCGCTGCTGCCGAGCTGCGGCCGGAAGGCCTTGGGAATTGTCACCTGCCACTGGGGCGAAATCCGGATGACCATGTGCCGCTCCCTCCCGGACCTCGCCGGGACGGCCATGAAGGACTAAAATCCTAAAATTGTCAAGCCGAACCGAGCGTTATCAAGGGCTTGGCGGAAAAATTGGGAAGAATTGAGCCGAATTTTACGGAATTGAGGCGAATTTTATCGATTTGAGCGGGTTTTAGCAGAATTTATCCGCTCCCTAGGCCTTGCCGATCCCCTTGTTCACCAGGGACAGGTCGAAGGCCCGCCGCCAGTCCATCCCCGCCGGCACCACGCCCACCTCGGCCGCCGCCGCATGCAGCGCCGCCCAGCGTGCCTCGGTCATCGCCCCGATGCCGAGGGTCGCGGCATCGCCCGACCGCACGATCCCCTGCTCGTTCATCATCCGCGTGCCGAAGGCGATCAGCGCATCCCCCATCTCGGCATTCTGCGCCTGGATGAGCCGGTTCGCCGCCGCCGTGTCGAAGCCGCCCGCCGGGCCCTTCAGGTACTGGTCCCAGCCCGCCAGGCTGGCATCGACGAAGCGCTGGATCACCTCGCGCTTCGCCGCCAGGGTCGCCGCCCCGATGTTGATCGTCGTGCCATAGTCCTGGAAGCCGCTGTCGTGCACCAGCAGCAGCACCGGCTCGACGCCCTGTTCGCGGATCGAGAAGGGCTCGCTGCCCAGATAGCCCTGCTGCACCACCCGCCTGTCCGCCAGGAAGGGCGCCAGGCTGAAGGTATAGGGCCGCACCTGGTCGTCGCTCAGCCCGTACTTGGAGCGCACGAAGGGCCACCAGGTCACCCGCGGCTCCGCGCTGATCAGCACCGGCCGGCCCTTGAGCGAGGCGAAATCGGTGATGCCCGTGTCGGGATGGCCGATCAGCAACACCGGGTCCTTCTGGAAGACCGCGCCGATGCAGAGGAAGGGAATGCCCTCCCGCACGAAGCCCAGCGCGCCCAGGCCATTGCCCATGGCCATGTCGACCCGCCCGCCGATCAGCAGTTGCGCCGGGTTGATCTGCGGCCCGCCGGCCCGCAGCTCCACCTCCAGCCCCGCCGCGCGATACAGCCCCGCCGCCTGCGCCTGGTAGAAGCCGCCGTGCTCCGCCTGGGCGCGCCAGTTGGTCACGAAGCTCACCTTGTCGAGCCGCGGCTGCGCCCGCACGGTGCCGGCCGCGACCAGCAGCGGCCCCGTCGCCAGGCCGAGCGCCACCCGGCGCGACAGGATGAAGCGGTGCACGGTCATGGCGGCGGTCTCCTCGGCCTGGTCGTTTCAGATAACGCGACGGCGGGTCCGCGCAAGCCTCAGCGATCCAGGCCTCAGCGGCCCCGGCCTCAGCGGCCCAGACCTCAGCGACGGAGGCCGAGCGGCGCCAGCAGCATCAGCGCCACGCCCCAGCCCCAGGCGCCGTTGTACAGCAGCCCGCGCCAGGGAATCGCCCCGTTCCAGCCCGGCAGGCCCTTCAGCGCCGGCACCAGGGTCACCGCCACGATGGTCAGCGCCAGCGCGCCGAAGACGAAGCCGAAGAGCAATGCCGGCGGCCGCAGCTTCACCAGGATGAAGGCCAGCACGATGCCCCAGATGCCGCCCCAGAAGGCCTGGGAGCCGACGAGCGGCACGCCGAGGGGCCTGGTCGGGGTCATGTTGAAGGGCGCCGTCGTCCGGCCGAAGAATCCCACCACGGAGGGGATGTCGTTGCCGAAGGCATAGAGCAGGAAGGCGGTGCCCTGGTGGAACACCAGGACCGCGACGAAGCCGGCGAGAAAGCCGAGAAGGATCGTTTTTATCATGGACTGGGATCTAGCCGGCCTGCCTTCCGCGCGCCAGCGCCATCCGGGTGCTCTTGCCCAGCCGCCCGGTCCCGCGCACCTTGCGCCGCTCAGATCGCCCAGTTGGGAAGGAAACCCTGCCGTGAACGGTGCCGAAAGTCTGGTGAACACGCTGCTCAAGGGCGGCGTCGATGTCTGCTTCTCCAACCCCGGCACCAGCGAGATGCATTTCGTCGCGGCGCTCGACCGCATCCCCGGCATGCGCTGCATCCTCGGCCTGCAGGAGAACGTCGTCACCGGCGCCGCCGACGGCTACTGGCGCATGGCCGACAAGCCCGCCTGCACCCTGCTGCATTGCGGCCCCGGCCTCGCCAACGGCCTCGCCGGCCTGCACGACGCCCGCCGCGCCCGCTCCGGCATCGTCAACATCGTCGGCGACCAGGCGGTCTATCACCGGCCCTTCGACGCGCCGCTGACCGCCGATACCGAAGGCTGGGCCCGCGGCGTCTCCGCCTGGGTCCGCACCTCGACCCGGTCCGAGGATGTCGGCGCCGATGCCGCCGGCGCCATCCAGGCCGCCCGCACCGCGCCCGGCCAGGTCGCCACGCTGATCCTGCCCTCCGACAGCTCCTGGAACGAGGGCGGCGTGGTCGCCGCGGCGCTGCCGGTCCCGGCCGTGCCGCAGGCCGACCCGCATCAGGTCAAGGGCGTCGCCCGCATCCTACGCGAGAGCCGCGGCAAGGGCGTCATGCTCCTTCTCGGCGGCATGGCGCTGCGGGAGGGCGCCCAGATCCAGGCCAACCGCATCGCTGCCGCCACCGGCTGCCGGCTGCTGGCCGAGGGCTCCAACGCCCGCACCGCCCGCGGCCAGGGCCGCCTGCCGCTCGACCGCGTCCCCTATGTGGTGGACCAGGCCCTCGCCGCCCTGGCCGATGTCCGGCACCTGGTGCTGGTGAACGCCAAGGAGCCGATCGGCTTCTTCGGCTATCCCGGCAAGCCAAGCCGGCTGCAGCCCGCCGATGCCGAACTGCATGTCCTGGCCCGGCTGGAACAGGACGCCGAGGCGGCGCTGCGCGCGCTCGCCGACGAACTGGGCGCCCCCGAAGCCGCCATCGCCCCGGCCGGCCCCCGCCCGGAAGCCCCGCGCGGCGCACTCAGCCCCGAGGGCCTCGCCCGCACCGTCGCCGCGCTGATGCCGGAGCACAGCATCATCGTCGACGAATCCGTCACCTACGGCCGCGGCTTCTTCCCCGAGACCTATGCCGCCCCGGCGCATGACTGGCTGCAGAATTGCGGCGGCGCCATCGGCTACGGCATCCCCGTCGCCATCGGTGCCGCGGTCGCCGGCGCCGGCCGCCGGGTCATCGCGCTGCAGGCCGACGGCAGCGCCATGTACACGGTGCAGGGCCTCTGGACCCAGGCGCGGGAGAAGCTGCCCGTAACCACCATCCTGCTGTCCAACCGCAAGTACCAGATCCTGCTCGGCGAATACCGCAACGTCGGCGCCAATCCGGGGCGGACCGCGCTCGACATGCTGGACCTCGGCAACCCCGACATCAGCTGGGTGAAGCTGGCGAACAGCATGGGCGTCGAAGCGGCGCAGGCCAGCACGCTGGAAGCCTGCGGCGACCTGCTGGCGCAGAGCGTCGCGCGTCCCGGGCCCTTCCTGATCGAGCTGATGATCTAGCGGGGCAGGGCCCCGCGGCTCGCCGCGGGGCTTTCATGCTGGTATCGAAACCACAGCATAGTGACCGGAACGTTTCGGCGCGAATCCCAGGCAGTGCCGCGGGAATCGCGCCGTCATCCGCCGGATTATCCATAAGTGAGACATTGGGCTCGGAAATAGATTTCCCAGGTTTCAGGTTTCGGGCAGGGTAGAGGTAAGAGCCGACAGCTTAAGTTGGGCCAAATCGGGTCCAAGAACCCACCCGATACGCCCGTGCGGCCAGTCCGGAACCAGCATGAACGCAACGCATCTGCCGCCTGCCACGGGGAATGAGCGCCATGGTCCCCATTCGGACACGGTGGGGAACCGCATGGCCAACCCTTTGACGACGCCGAGCCCGGTCGTGCCGCCGCTGCTGCCCGCCGCCGGGCACCAGGCGGGGATGCCGGGTGTCGCCGCGCCCGGTCCCGTGGTGGAGCCGCCGCCGCCGCGCCGCGGCAAGCTGTGGCTGCTGCTGGCCCTGGTCGCCGCCGCCGCCGGGGGCGGCTACTACTATTACGACCAGCAGCGGGAAGCCGCGCTGGCCATCCCGACCTCCCCCGCCGCCACCCAGACGGAGCCGCTGTCGCAGGGCGAATTCCGCCTCTCCGATACCGAGATGCGGGCGCTGCGGATCGAGGAGATGCAGTCCCGGTCCTTCCGCGCCGAACGCGTGGCCGAAGGCCGCATCGCCTACAACGAGGACCGCTCGACCCCGGTCTTCACGCCCTACAACGGCCGCGTGGTCCGCACCACCGCCCGGCTGGGGGATACGCTCGCCGCCGGCAGCACCCTGTTCGAGATCGAGACCACCGACCTCGCCGGCGCCGCCAACGACCTGCTCTCGGCCGCCGATGCCGCCAACAAGGCGCGCAGCACGCTGGACCAGGCCCGGCGCGAGGAAGCCCGGCAGAACAGCCTCTTCTCCGCCCGCGCCACCTCCCAGCGGGAGGTCGAGCAGGCCCGCGTCGCGACCGCCGCCGCCGTCGCCGACCAGCGCAGCGCCGAGGCGACCTTGGCCGCGGCGCGGGACAAGCTCCGCGTCCTCGGCCGCACCACCGACCAGATCGCCAAGATCGAGCAGACCCGCATGGTCGATGCCGTGGTGCCGGTGACCTCGCCGATGGGCGGCACCGTGGTGCAGCGCCGCGTCGGCCCCGGCCAGTGGCTCAGCACCGGCGCCACCGACCCGGTCTTCACCATCGCCGACCTCTCCACCGTCTGGCTGGTCGCCGCGGTGCGTGAGCTGGACGCGCCGATGATCAAGCTCGGCCAGCCGGTCGAGGTCAGCGTCGGCGCCCTGCCGGGCCGCACCTTCGATGCCCGCATCGCCACCATCGGCGCCGGGCTCGATGCCTCCACCCGCCGCCTGACCGTCCGCGCCGAGGTCCAGGACCCCGACCACCTGCTGAAGCCCGAGATGTTCGCCACCTTCCGCATCTCGGTCGGCGAGGGCCAGGAGAATGTCGGCGTCCCGGTGAATGCCATCATCTACCGCGGCGCCGAGGCCAGCGTCTGGGTGGCGCTGGACGGCAACCGCTTCATCCTGCGCCGGATCAAGCCCGGCATCCGCGCCGGCGACATGATCGAGGTGACGGAAGGGCTGAAGCCGGGCGACCGCGTGGTGACCGGCGGCGCGCTCTTCATCGACCGGGCGGCGCGGATCGATTGATCCACTCGCCGTAGAAGCGACTGGCAACCGGGCCCTGGCCCGGCGCAAGATAGTAAGGCCGGTAAGCAGGCCCCGTCGGGAAGTCCAGAATGCGCCAGATCGTCGCCTTTTCACTGCAGCGCCGGCCGCTGGTCATTCTGCTGTTCTTCACCTTCATCGTGGTCGGCCTGGTGGCCTTCACCAAGCTGAACATCGAGGCCTATCCCGACCCGGTCCCGCCGCAGGTCGTCATCATCACCCAGAACCCCGGCCAATCCGCCGAGGAGATCGAGCGCTACGTCTCGATCCCGGTGGAGGTGGCGATGGCCGGGCTGCCGAATCTCACCTCGGTCCGCTCCACCTCGCTGTTCGGCCTCTCCGACGTCCGGGTGCAGTTCAACTTCAGCTATACCTACGACCAGGCCCTGCAGCAGGTGCTGAACCGGCTCGGCCAGCTCGATGGCCTGCCGGAGGGCGTGCAGCCGCAGATCAGCCCGCTGAGCCCGATCGGCGAGATCATGCGCTACCGGCTGATCGGCCCGCCCGGCTATTCCCTGGCCGATCTCAAGACCCTGCAGGAATGGGTGCTCGACCGCCGCTTCAAGCGGGTGCCCGGCGTGGTCGACGTCACCTCCTTCGGCGGCCTGACCAAAAGCTACAACGTGGTGGTGGACCTGCCGCGCATGGCCGCGATGGGCCTCGCCCTGCCGGAGGTGATCAAGGCGGTGCGCGCCGGCAACGCGACGGTCGGGGCGGGGACCATCCGCATCGGCCCGCAGGCCGCCGTGGTGCAGGGCATCGGCCTGATCCGCGGGCTGGACGACATCCGCAACGTCGTGGTCTCGGCCGAGGGCGGCGTCCCGGTGCTGCTCTCCGACATCGCCACCATCGAGATCGGCAACCAGCCCCGCCTCGGCATCGCCGGGCAGGAGGGCGAGGACGACGTGGTGCTGGCGACGGTGCTGATGCGCCGCGGCGAGCAGACCCTGCCCACCATCCACGGCGTCCAGGCCGAGGTCGCCCGGATCAATGCCGGCGGCGTGCTGCCGCCGGGGGTGAAGATCGTCCCGGTCTACGACCGCGAGGACCTGGTGAAGATCACCACCAAGACGGTGGTGCACAACATCATCGAGGGCGTCGCCCTCATCCTCATCATCCAGTGGCTCTTCCTCGGCGACTTCCGCGGCGCGGTGGTGGTCGCGGCGACGGTCCCCTTCGCCTTCCTCTTCGCCATCCTGCTGATGATGGCCCGCGGCGAGAGCGCCAACCTGCTCAGCCTCGGCGCGCTCGACTTCGGCCTGCTGGTGGATGCGACCGTCATCATGGTGGAGAACATCTACCGCCACCTCGGCCTGTCGCGGAATCCGGCGCATCGCTACATCGCCCCGACCGGCTCCAAGGAATTGTCGGGCCTGTCGCTGACCGTGCTGCGGGCGGCCGGCGAGGTGGACAAGGCGATCTTCTTCTCGGCGCTGATCATCATCGCCGCCTTCATCCCGCTGTTCACCCTCGGCGGGATCGAGGGCCGCATCTTCGGCCCGATGTCGAAGACCTACGCCTATGCGATCATCGGCGCCCTGCTGGCGACCTTCACCATCACCCCGGCGCTGGCCGCGGCCCTGCTGCGGGAGGATAGCCGGGAGCGGGATACCTACCTCGTCCGCATCCTGCGCTGGGGCCATACCCGGCTCTATGCCGCGGCGATGCGGGCCCGCGCGCTCTGCCTGATGCTGGCCGCCGGGCTCTTCGCCGGCTCCATCTTCCTGATGACCCTGCTCGGCGCCGAATTCCTGCCGACGCTCGAGGAAGGCAACCTCTGGGTCCGCGCCTCCATGCCCGGCACCATCAGCCTCGAGGAAGGCAATGCCACGGTGAACCGCATCCGCGGCGTGCTGATGCAATTCCCCGAGGTCATCACCGCCACCTCGCAGCAGGGCCGGCCGGACGACGGCACCGACAGCGCCGGCTTCTTCAACGCCGAATTCTTCCTGCCCCTGAAGCCGCCGCAGGAATGGACCACCGCCCCCAACCGGGACGGGCTGGTGCATGCCATGCAGGCGCGCCTCTCCTCCCAGTTCGTCGGCGTCGAGTTCAGCTATTCCCAGGCCATCAGCGACAACGTCCAGGAAGCCGCCTCCGGCGTGAAGGGCGCCAATGCGATCAAGGTCTTCGGGCCGGAGCTCGACATCATCGCCCGCAAGGCGGAGGAGATCCGCCAGGTGATGGCCGGCGTCCCGGGCGTCGCCGACCTCGCGGTCTTCCGCTCGCTCGGCCAGCCGACGGTCGCGGTGCGGATCGACCGGGCCCGCGCCGCCCGCTACGGCCTGGCGATCGACGACGTGAACGAGGTGGTGCAGGCGGCGATCGGCGGCCGCGAGGCCGGCCGCCTTTACGAGCCGGGCGGCGACCGCAACTTCCCCATCGTGGTCCGGCTCGACACGCCCTTCCGCGACAGCATGGACAGCATCGGCCGGATCCCGGTCGGCGGCCCGCGCGGCGCGACCCTGGCCGATGTCGCGGAGATCCAGCTCATCTCCGGCGTCTCCTACATCTACCGCGAGGATGCCTCCCGCTACGTGCCCATCCGCTTCAGCATCCGCGGCCGCGACCCGGCCAGCACCGTGGCCGAGGCGCAGGAGCTGGTGGCCGCGCGGGTGGAGCTGCCGCCCGGCTACCGGCTCGACTGGGTCGGCGAATTCCGCAACTTGCAGGAAGCCATCGGCCGGCTGCTGGTGGTGGTGCCGGCGGCGCTCGCGCTGATCCTCGTGCTGCTCTACGTCCAGTTCAACACCCTGCGGGAGACGCTGCTGGTCTTCGGCATCGTGCCGATGTCCATCACCGGCGGCATCGCAGCACTTGCCGTCGCCGGGCTGAACTTCAGCGTGCCGGCCGCCATCGGCTTCCTGGCGCTGTTCGGCATCACCGTCATGGAAGGCATCATCATGCTGTCCCACTTCAACCACCTGCGGCTGGAGGGGATGCCCTGGCGGGCGGCGCTGGACCAGGCCGGGACGGACCGCATGCGGCCGGTCTTCATGACCTGCTTCGCCAGTTTTACGGGTTTGCTGCCGATGGCCTTGGCGACCGGCATCGGCGCCGACGTGCAGAAGCCGCTGGCCCTCGTCGTCGTCGGTGGCATCGGCTTGGTGCCGCTGTTCATTCTGGTCGTCTTCCCGGCGATGATCGACCTCTTCGGCAAGCCGCGCAGCGTGCGCGCGGCGGAAGCCGCCGCGCTGCGTGGGGTAGTTCGGGCATGACCATTTCCATGCGTGCCGCCTTGCTCACCCTGGCGCTGCTCTCCGGCGTGCCGGCGGCGCTGGCGCAAACCCCGCCACCGCGCCCCGGCACCCTGCCGCTGCCGATCGGCGCCAGCGCCCAGCCGCTGACCCTGGCCGAGGCCGAGGCGGCGCTGGTCGAGCGCAACCTGACCGTCATCGCCGCCCGCCGCGGCGTCGATGCCGCCCGCGCCCAGCGCCTCGTCGCCGGCGCACTGCCGCCGGCCCAGGTCTCGGTCGGTAGCAGCGTCGCCCAGTTCAGCGAGACCCAGAACGGCGCCATCCGCGGCACCCGCTACCTCAGCCCCTCCAACAACATCAACGTCGGGCTGACGGTGCTGGTCGAGCGCGGCTCCAAGCGCACGCTCCGCTCCCGCTTCGCCGACCGGCAGATCGAGGGCGCCGAGGCGCAGGTGCTGGATGCGCTGCGGACCTCGCTCTTCCAGCTCCGCCAGGCCTTCCTCGGCGCGCTGCTGGCGCGTGCCAACCTGGAGGTGGCGCTCGGCAACCGCGCCAGCCTGGACCGCACCGAACAGCTGCTGCGCCGCCAGCTCCGCGACGGCGCCATCCCGGAAGGCGACCTGCTGCGCTTCCAGTCCAGCCGGCTGCAGTTCGAGATCGACGTGACCAGCAATGCCCAGGCCTATGCCGCCGGCGTCGCCGCCGTCGCCGCGTTGCTGGCCGCCGACCCCGCCGCCTTCCAGCCGAACGCCGGCCAGCTCGCGGCACTCGGCATCAACCCGACCGTCTCCGGCGTCCTGGCCCCGGTGCCGGAGCGGCAGCGCACCGGCACCCCGACCGGCCCGGCCAGCGCGCCGACCGCGGTGCGCACCATCCTCTCCCCCGTCGCCTTCGACGTGCGCGGCCGCTTCGATGCCATCCCCGAGCTCGGCATCAGCCGGGAGGAGCTGGCCCAGGGCGTCGCCAGCCGGGCCGATGTGGTGGTGGCGGAACGCCAGTCCGCCGCCGCCAGCGCCAACCGGCTGCTGGTCGAGGCCGGGCGGTCGCGCGACGTGACGGTGGACAGCACCTGGGGCCGCTCGCGGCTCTCGCAGGACCTGCCGGATTCGCGGGACCGGCTGAACGCCATCAACAGCTTCGGCCTGTCGCTCTCGGTGCCGATCTTCACCTCCCGCATCGTCGAGGGCAACGTCGCCGCCGCCACCGCGCAGCAGGGCCAGGCGGATGCCATCGCCCGGGCGGCGCTGCTGCAGGCCCGGGCCGAATTCGCCGGCGCCTGGGCCAGCGTGGAGCAGACCCGGTCCCTGCTGAACCTCTACGCCGGCGGCGCGCTGGGCCGGGCCGAGGAAGCCTATCGCAGCACCGAGCAGGCCTATGTCGCCGGCGGCCGCACCCTGCTGGACGTGCTCGACGCGCTCAGGGTGCTGAACGCGACGCGGATCCAGGCCAACCAGGCGCGCTACGCCTATCTGGTCGCGCTCTCCCAGCTCGAGCAGGCCAGCGGGGTTTCCGGCGTCGCGCCGAGGCTATAGGCTTTCCCCCGAATAAGCGGGGGAACGCCAGAATGGACATGAACATCGCCGGCAAGCGCGTGCTCGTCACCGGCGGCTCCAAGGGCATCGGCCTCGCCTGCGGCGCCGCCTTTGCCGCCGAGGGCTGCGACGTCATCCTCACCTCCCGCGACGGCGCCGCGCTCGAGAAGGCCGCCGCCGGCATCCGCGGCCGCCACAACGTCAACGTCACCACCCATGCGGCGGACCTCTCGGATGCCGCGGCGCGACAGGCGATGCAGGCGGCCTTCCCGGATATCGACATCCTGGTGAACAATGCCGGCGCCATCCCCGGCGGCACCATCCACGACATCTCGCTCGATCGCTGGCAGGAAGCCTGGGCGCTGAAGGTCTTCGGCTACATCCATCTCTGCCAGCTGTATCTGCCGGGGATGGAGGCGAGGAAGGACGGCGTCATCGTCAACATCATCGGCATGGCCGGGCGCGGCCCGCGCGCCGACTACATCTGCGGCGCCGCCGGCAATGCCTCGCTCATCGCCTTCACCGCGGCCCTCGGCGGCAAGTCGCCGGACCACAACGTGCGGGTGCTGGGCATCGCCCCGGGCGCCACGATGACCGACCGGATCATCACCCTGTCGAAGTCCCGCGCCAAGACCAAGTTCGGCGACGAGAGCCGCTGGGAGGAGATGCTGGCCGGGCTGCCGCTGGGCCGCGCCGGCAAGCCGGAGGAGATCGCCGACCTCGCCGTCTTCTGCGCCAGCGAGAAGGGCGGGTACCTGTCGGGCGTCACGCTCGACGTCGACGGCGGGGCGCAGTTCCGGGGCTGACATCATGGAATTCCGTCTCAGCGATACCCAGCGCGCCCTGGTCGGCTCGGTGCGCGAGTTGGCCCAGGGCAATTTCCGCCAGCGCGGGCTGCGCTGGATGGACGGCACCTTCCCCTGGGAGAATATCCGCGAGCTGGCCAGCCTCGGCGTGCTGGGGATGTCCGTGCCCGAGGAATACGGCGGGATGGGCCTGCCGGTCTTCGAGACCGCGCTGGTGCTCGAGGAGATCGCCAAGGTCTGCTACCCGACGGCGATGGCCGTGCTGGGCGAGGCCGGGGTGCAGACCCGGGTCATCGCCAAGTACGCGCCCGAGAGCATCCGCAGCCGCATCCTGCCGCAGGTCTGCAGCGGCGACTGCATCCTCTCCATCTGCATGACCGAGCCGCATGCCGGCACCGACGTGGCGAACTACCGCACCAACGCCGTCATCAAAGGCGACCGCGTGGTGGTCAACGGCGCCAAGACGCTGATCAGCCGGGCCGAGGAAGCCGGCATGTTCGTCGTCTTCACCCGCATCGACGGCCGTCCGGGCCGCGAGGGCATCGGCTGCGTGCTGGTGGAACGCGGCACGCCGGGGCTCGAGGTCACCGGCACCTACCACACCATGGGCGGGGAGAACCTGCACGAGGTGCAGTTCAACGCCATGGAGGTACCGCTCGAGAACCTCGTCCTCCGCGAGGACGGCTTCAAGCGGCTGCTGAGCGCCTTCAACACCCAGCGCTGCCTGAACCCCTCCATCAGCCTCGGCCTGGCCGAGGGCGCCTTCGACGAGACGCTGCGCTACGTCCGCGACCGCACCATCTTCGGCAAGCCGATCGGCGAGTTCCAGGGCGCTCGCTGGAAGCTGGCCGACATGTACAAGGACATCGAGGCGGCGCGCGGGTTGCTGTACCGCGCCTGCATGACCGCCGATCCCTTCCCCGACCCCTTCCTCGCCGCGACCGCCAAGGTCTTCTGCAACGAGATGGCGATCCGCGTGACGAACGAGGCGGTGCAGCTGCACGGCGGCTTCGGCTTCACCGACGAATACCCGGTCTCGCGGCTCTATCGCGGCGCCCGCTACGGCTCGCTCGGCGGCGGCGCGTCGGAGACGCTGCGCGACCTGATCGGCAAGAAGCTGATGTCCGAGGATCCCGGCCCGGACGGCATCCTCGCCCGCGGCTATTTCTGAACCCGCGGCCCCAGCAGCGCGAAGATCGCCCCCTGCGGGTCCAGCGCCTGCAGGACCCAGCCGCGGCCGGGGACCTCCCTCGGCCCCAGCAGCACCTGCCCGCCGGCCGAGGCCACCCGCGCCGCGCCGGCATCGATATCCGCGACCGTCAGGTGGTAGAGCCAGAAGGGCTGCGGCACCGCGGCGGGCTTGGTGACCATGCTGCCGAAGGCCGCATCGCCCAGGCCGAAGGTCCGGGTGGTGCCCGGCAGCCCCGGCGCCACCGCCTCCCGCCAGCCGAACAGGGCATCGTAGAATTCGAAGGCGGCGGGCCCGTCCGCGGCCAGCAGCTCGTTCCAGCCGATCCGTCCCGGCAGGCCCGGGACCTCGGCCGGTACGGAATCGGTGATCTCGAAGGCCGGGGCGAAGACCCCGATCACCGCCCCCTGCGGGTCGCCGAGCACCGCCAGCCGGCCGATGCCCGGAATATCCTTCGGCGCCACATGGACCCGGCCGCCGAGGTCCTGCGCCATGGCCGCGGCGACATCCACGTCGCTCACCGCCACATGGCCGATCCAGCCGGGACGCCCGCCCTGGCCCAGCGCCGCCGCGGGCAATGCCATCAGCCCGGCGGCCGGCCTCCCGGCCATGGCGAAGCGCGTATAGGGCACGTCCAGGTGGTGCAGCGCCTCCGCCTCCCAGCCGGTCACCGCGCGGTAAAAGGCCTCGGCGGCGGCCATGTCCGTGGTCATCAGCTCATGCCAGATGAAGCGGCCGGCGGTTGCTGGTGCGGACATGGGACTGCCTTGCGTGTTGCGCGCCGAGGCTAGCCCTTGGCTTCCAGGCATTCCACCAGCAGGCCGAGCAGCCGGGCGCCGAATTCGCGCATATTGGCGGCGCGGTCGCCATGTCCCGTCTCGATGGTCAGGGTCCGGCTCACCGGGCCGGAGACGGCGATGCAGGCATGGCCGGCGGCATCGCCGTAGCGGTTGCCGGTCGGGCCCGTCGCGCCGGTCTCGCCCAGGCCCCAGGTGGTGCCCAGCTTTTCCCGCGCGCCCTCCGCCAGCAGCGCCGCATAGGGCTCGGTCGAGGCGCGCACCCCATCGAGCTTCGCCGCCGGGATGGCCAGCAGCGCCTCCCGCGCCGCCCGCGTATAGACCACGGTGCCGCCGAGGAAATAGGCCGAGGCCCCGGGCACCGCGAGCAGCGCCGCCGAGACCAGGCCGCCGGCCGAGGATTCGGCCACGGCAATCGTCTCGCCGCGGGCCTTGAGCAGGGCCCCGGCGCGGGCGGCGATCGGCAACAGGCTGTCCATGGCTTTCTCTCCTCCGGTCTTGCCGCGCAGCAGACCGCCGCCGGCGCCGCGCGGCAAGGGGAGAAACCCCGCGCGTCGCATTGACCCTGGACGCCTGTCCCATCACCTTCCGGCCATCTTCCCAGGGACCCCTATGCAGGATCTGGCTTCCGCCCTCGCCGCCGCCGTGGCCCTGGTCCGCCACGGCGACCCCGCCGTGCTGGCCATCCTGCTGGTCTCGCTGAAGGTCAGCCTGGCGGCGCTGGCCATCGCCGCGCTGGTCGGGCTGCCGCTGGGCGCGCTGCTCGCCGTCTCCCGCTTTCCCGGCCGACGGGTCGTGGTGGTGGCGCTGAATGCGCTGATGGGCCTGCCGCCGGTGGTGGCCGGGCTGCTGATCTACCTGCTGCTGTCGCGCTCCGGCCCGCTCGGCCGCTACGGGCTGCTGTTTACCCCCCAGGCCATGGTCATCGCCCAGGCGGTGCTGATCGCCCCCATCCTCGCCGCCCTGTCGCGCCAGGTGCTGGAGGCGATGTGGGACGAATACGCCGAGCAGCTCCGCTCCTTCGGCGCCGGCCCCTGGCGCGCGGTGCCGACCCTGCTGTGGGACGGCCGCTTCGCGCTGCTGACGGTGCTGCTGGCCGGCTTCGGCCGGGCGGCGGCGGAAGTCGGCGCGGTCATGATCGTCGGCGGCAACATCGAGGGCGTGACCCGGACCATGACCACCGCCATCGCGCTCGAGACCAGCAAGGGCGACCTGCCGCTGGCGCTCGCCCTCGGCCTGCTGCTGATGGCGATCGTGCTCGGGGTGAATGCCCTGGCCCAGGGGCTGCGGGATGCGGCCCTGCGCCGGGCGGCCTGATGCTGCCCATCCCGGTTCTGCCCATCAGGGCCGAGGGCCTGTCCTGGCGTGCCGGCCAGGTCGCCATCCTGGCCGATGTGTCGCTGACCATCGCCGCCGGGCCGCCGCTGCTGATCATCGGCCCGAACGGCGCCGGGAAATCCGTGCTGCTGCGGCTGCTGCACGGCCTGCTGCCGCCGGCCGCGGGGCGGATCACCCCGGCGGCGCCCATCCGCGGCGCCATGGTTTTCCAGCGGCCGGTGCTGCTGCGCCGCTCCGCACTGGCCAATATCCGCTACCCGCTGGCGCTGGCCGGGGTGCCGCGGGCGGCACGCGGCGAGAGGGCGGCGGCGGCGCTGGCCCAGGTCGGCCTCGCCGCGCTCGCGCATCGCCCGGCGCGGCTGCTCTCGGGCGGGGAGCAGCAGCGGCTGGCCTTGGCCCGGGCGGTGGCGCTTTCCCCGCCGGTGCTCTTCCTCGATGAGCCCTGCGCCAGCCTCGACCCCGCCGCGACCCGCGCGGTGGAGGAGATCGTCGCCGGCATCGCCGCCGCCGGCTGCAAGATCGTCATGACCACCCATGATCTCGGCCAGGCCCGGCGCCTGGCGGGGGAGGTGGTCTTCCTGCATCGCGGCCGGGTGCTGGAAGCCGCCCCGGCCGACCGCTTCTTCGCCGGCCCGGCCAGTGCCGAGGCCGCCGCCTTCCTCCAAGGGGAGTTGCTCTGGTGAACCGTCGCAGCCTTCTGCTCTCGCTCCTCGCCATGCCGGCCATCGCGCAGGCCCAGGGGAGCTTCATCACCCTGGCCTCGACCACCAGCACGGAGCAGTCCGGGCTGTTCGGCCATATCCTGCCGGTCTTCACCCGGGAGACCGGCATCGCCGTCCGCGTCGTGGCGCTCGGCACCGGCCAGGCGCTGGATGTCGGCCGCCGCGGCGATGCCGATGCGCTGCTGGTGCACGACCGCGCGGCGGAGGACCGCTTCGTGGCGGAGGGCTTCGGCGGCCCGCGCCGGCAGGTGATGTACAACGACTTCATCCTGATCGGCCCCGCCGCCGATCCCGCCGGCATCGCCGGGCAGGGCGACGTGGCGGAGGCGCTGCGCCGCATCGCCGCGGCGCGCCAGCCCTTCGTCTCCCGCGGCGACCGCAGCGGCACCCATGCGGCGGAACTCCGGCTCTGGCAGCAGGCCGGGGTGGACCCCCTGTCCGGCCGGGGCGGCTGGTACCGGGAGGTGGGGCAGGGGATGGGCCCGGCGCTGAATACCGCGGCGGCGCAGGATGCCTATCTGCTGGCCGATCGCGGCACCTGGCTCGCCTTCCGCAACCGCCAGGGGCTGAAGCTCCTGGTGGAGGGCGATGCCCGGCTGCTGAACCAGTATGGCGCCATCCCGGTCAGCCCGCAGCGGCACCCGCATGTGAAGGCGGCCGAGGCGCAGCGCTTCATCGACTGGCTCTGCGGCGCGCCGGGCCAGGCGGCGATCGCCGGCTACCGGATCAACGGGGAGCAGCTTTTCTTCCCCAATGCCGGAACGGCCGGCTGAGAGCGCGGAAAGGTTCAGTTTTGCGAAATGGTCTGGCACTATCGCGTGAGGCGGGCGGCTTGACCGTCGGGCAGCTTGAAAGGTCATATATCCGGTGAATGCGCTGACCGAACCCCAGAAGCCGGCCTCCGCCGAGGCCGATGCGCTGCGTGCCGCGATCGTCAGCAAGCTTACCTACGACCTCGGCAAGAGTCAGGCCGGCGCGCGGGACCGGGACTGGTTCATGGCGACGGCGCTCGCGGTGCGCGACCGCATCGTCGACCGCTGGCTGAGCGCGACCCGTGCCGCCTACGAGAATGGCCAGAAGCAGGTCTACTACCTCTCGCTCGAATTCCTCATCGGCCGGCTGCTGCGGGATGGCGTGACCAACCTCGGCCTGACCGAGCTGGTGAACGAGGCGCTCGCCCCGCTCGGCGTCGATTTCGAGAAGGTGCGCCAGGCCGAACCGGATGCGGCGCTGGGCAACGGCGGCCTCGGCCGGCTCGCCGCCTGCTTCATGGAAAGCCTCGCCAGCCTCGGCATCCCCGCCTTCGGCTACGGCATCCGGTATGAGCACGGGCTGTTCCGCCAGATCATCCGCGACGGCTGGCAGAACGAATACCCCGAGGACTGGCTGAACAACGGCAACCCCTGGGAATATGCCCGGCCCGAGATCAGCCACGACATCGGCTTCGGCGGCGTGGTCGAGGCGGTGGTCGTCTCCGAGGCGCGGGTCCGCCATGTCTGGCACCCGGCCGAGACGGTGCAGGCCGTCGCCTACGACACGCCCGTCGTCGGCTGGCGCGGGGAGCACGTGAATACGCTGCGGCTCTGGTCGGCCCGCGCTGCCGATCCGCTGAAGCTCGAGGCCTTCAACTACGGCGACCACCTCGGCGCCCTGGCCGACCGGGTGCGGCAGGAAAGCATCTGCAAGGTGCTCTATCCCTCCGATGAAAGCCCGGCCGGGCAGGAACTCCGCCTCAAGCAGGAATACTTCTTCGCCTCCGCCGCGCTGCAGGACCTGGTGCGCCGCCATCTCCGGGTCTATGGCGACCTGAAGTCGCTGCCGGACCGGGTGGCGATCCAGCTCAACGACACCCACCCGGCCATCGCCGTGCCGGAGCTGATGCGCATCTGCGTCGACCTGCACGGCATCCCCTGGGACGAGGCCTGGGAGATCACCCAGGGCACCATCAGCTACACCAACCACACCCTGCTGCCGGAAGCGCTGGAAAGCTGGCAGGTGCCGCTGATGGAGCGGCTGCTGCCGCGCCACATGCAGATCATCTACATGATCAACGCCTTCCACCTGGACCGGGTGCGGACGGCGCATCCGGACGACGGGCGGCTGCTCTCCTCCGTCTCCCTCATCGAGGAATCGCATGGCCGCCGGGTGCGGATGGGGCATCTCGCCTTCGTCGGCTCGCACAAGGTGAACGGCGTCTCGGCGCTGCATTCGGAACTGCTGAAGAAGACGGTCTTCAAGGACTTCCACACCCTGTCGCCGGGCAAGGTGGTGAACAAGACCAATGGCGTCACCTTCCGGCGCTGGCTGCAGCAGTGCAACCCGGGCCTCACCGGCCTGCTGAGCGATACCATCGGCCCGCGCTTCCTCGACGACGCCGAGGCATTGGCCGCGCTGCGGCCCTTCGCCAGGGATGCCGCCTTCCAGGAGAAATTCCTGGGCGTGAAGCGGCAGAACAAGGACGCCCTGGCCGCGGTCATCCGCTCCACGCTCGACCTGCGGGTCGACCCGCATGCCATGTTCGACGTGCAGATCAAGCGCATGCACGAATACAAGCGGCAGCTGCTGAACGTGCTGGAGACGGTGGCGCTGTATGACGCCATCCGTTCGCAACCCACCAGGAATTGGGTGCCGCGCGTCAAAATCTTCGCCGGCAAGGCGGCGGCGAGCTACCACCGCGCCAAGCTTATCATCAAGCTGATGCATGACGTGGCGCGGGTGGTGAACAGCGACCCGACGGTGCGCAACCTGCTGAAGGTCGCCTTCCTGCCGAACTACAACGTCTCCCTCGCCGAGGTCATCGTCCCCGCCGCCGACCTGTCGGAGCAGATCTCGACCGCCGGCATGGAAGCCTCGGGCACCGGCAACATGAAGCTCGGGCTGAACGGCGCGCTGACCATCGGCACGCTCGACGGCGCCAATGTCGAGATGCTGGAGCATGTGGGGGCGGAGAACATCCACATCTTCGGCATGACGACGGAGGAGGTGGCGGTCCGCCGGCACGAGGGCCTGCAGGGCGGCCCGGCGATCGACGCCTCGCCCCGGCTGGCCGAGGTGCTGGAGGCGATCGGCTCGGGCGTCTTCTCGCCGGATGACCGCGGCCGCTACCGCGACCTGGTGGATGCGCTGCGCGGCAGCGACTACTTCATGGTCGCCGCCGATTTCGACGCCTACTACGACTGCCAGCGCGAGGTCGATGCGCGCTGGTCCAGCAGCCCGGACTGGCAGCAGGCCGCCATCCTGAATACCGCGAACATGGGCTGGTTCTCCTCCGACCGGACCATCCGCGAATACGCCGAGGACATCTGGAACGTCCCGGTCCGCTGAGGGACCGGCCGATGCGGGCGCCATGGCGGGCACCGGAGGGGGAGGTGGCCGCCATCCTCGGCGCCCGCCACGGCGATCCCTTCGCGCTGCTCGGCCCACATCCCGCCCCGGCCGGATGGGATGGCTTCATCCTCCGCGCCTTCGTCCCGGGCGCGGAGGCCCTGGCCCTGCTGACCCCCGCCGGCGCCCAGCCGCTCGGCTGCCGCCATCCGGAGGGCTTCTTCGAGGCGCTGCTGCCCGGTGCCCCGCCGCCGCCCGGCTACCGGCTGCGGGCCTCCCGCGCCGGGCTCGACTGGGACTTCGCCGATCCCTTCGGTTTCGGCCCCGGGCTCGGGCCGCTCGACGACCACCTGCTGCTGGAGGGCACCCATAGCCGGCTCTACGACAGGCTCGGCGCGCATCCCGTGACCCGGGACGGCGTGGCGGGCACCCGCTTCGCCGTCTGGGCGCCGCATGCCGCGCGGGTTTCCGTCGTCGGCAGCTTCAATGCCTGGGACGGCCGCCGCCACCCGATGCGCCGCCGCGCGGATAGCGGGATCTGGGAGATCTTCCTCCCCGGCATCGGGCCCGGCGCGCCCTACAAGTACGAGGTCATGGCCGGAGATGGCCGCATCCTGCCGCTGAAGGCCGATCCCTGCGGCTTCGCCGCGGAGCTGCGGCCGAATACCGCCTCCCTCGTCACCGATCCCGCCCCCTTCGCCTGGACCGATGCCGCCTGGATGGCCGCCCGCGCCGCCGGGGATCCGCGCCGCCGGCCGCTCTCGATCTATGAGGTCCATGCCACCTCCTGGCGCCGCCACCCGGATGGCCGCTTCTGGCAGTGGGACGAGCTGGCGGCGGCGCTGATCCCCTATGTCGCCGATCTCGGCTTCACCCATATCGAGCTGATGCCGGTGATGGAGCATCCGCTCGATGCCTCCTGGGGCTACCAGCCGGTCGGGATCTTCGCGCCCACCGCCCGGCTCGGCGGGCCGGAGGGCCTGGCCCGCTTCATCGATGCGGCGCATGCCGCCGGCATCGGCGTCATCCTCGACTGGGTGCCGGCGCATTTCGCCCAGGACGAGCAGGGCCTGGCCCGCTTCGACGGCGCCCCGCTGTATGAGCACCCGGATCCGCGGCGCGGCTTCCACCCCGGCTGGGGCACCGGCGTCTATGACTACGGCCGGCCGGAGGTCGCCGCCTTCCTCGCCTCCAATGCGCTGTTCTGGCTCGACCGCTTCCATGCCGATGGGCTGCGGGTCGATGCCGTCTCCTTCATGATCCATCTGGACCATGGCCGCGCCCCGGGCGGCTGGGCGCCGAATGCCGATGGCAGCACGCGGAACCACGAGGCCATCGCCTTTCTCCGCCGGCTGAACGCGCTGGTGGCGCGGGAGGCGCCGGGCGCGCTGATGATCGCCGAGGAGGCCACCGACTTCCCTGGGGTGACATCGCCCGCCAATGGGGATGGGGGCCTCGGCTTCGGCTTCAAGTGGAACATGGGGTGGATGAACGACACCCTGCGCTACATGGCGCATGACCCGCTGCAACGCCGCTGGTTCCATGGGCTGATGAACTTCGGATTGCTCTATGCCTTCGACGAGGCCTTCATCCTGCCGCTGAGCCATGACGAGGTGGTGCATGGCAAGGGCAGCCTGCTCGGCCGGATGCCCAATGGGGCGCCGGATGGCGGCGGGGCCGACGACTGGCAGCGATTCGCCAACCTGCGCTGCTACTACGGCTTCATGTGGGGGCACCCGGGCAAGAAATTGCTCTTCATGGGCGACGAGATCGGCCAGTGGCGGGAATGGTCGGAGGACCGCGAGCTCGACTGGTGGCTGCTGCAGTATCCGCAGCACCGGGGCCTCCAGGCGCTGGTGCGCGACCTCAACCGGCTGCACCGCCGCCTGCCCGCGCTGCATGCCGGCGATGCCGATCCCCGCGGCTTCCAATGGATCGATGCCGACGACGAGATGCAATCGGTCCTCACCTGGATCCGCCAGGATGGGGAAAGCCTGGTCGCGGTGCTCTGCAACCTGACGCCGGTGCCGCGCGCGGCCTATCGCATCGGCCTGCCCCGGGCCGGCCGCTGGCGGGAGGTGCTGAACACGGATTCGGCAGTGTACGGCGGGTCGAATCTCGGCAATTTGGGGGTGGTGGAGGCGGCCGCGGTGCCCGCTTTCGGCCTGCCCGCTTCGGCCAGCCTGCTGCTGCCGCCGCTGGCCACGGTCTATCTGGTGCCGGACGAGGCCGCGGGGGGAGTGAAGGATGCCGAACAGCCGTGAATACGGGCCGGAGCGGGCGCATGGGCCGCTCGCCCGCACCGCCATGGCCTTCGTGCTGGCCGGCGGCCGCGGCAGCCGGCTGATGGAGCTGACCGACCGCCGCGCCAAGCCGGCGGTCTATTTCGGCGGCAAGTCCCGCATCATCGATTTCGCGCTCTCGAATGCCATCAACTCCGGCATCCGCCGTGTCGCCGTGGCGACGCAGTACAAGGCGCATAGCCTGATCCGGCACCTGCAGCGCGGCTGGAATTTCCTCCGCCCCGAGCGGAACGAGAGCTTCGACATCCTGCCCGCCAGCCAGCGGATCTCGGAGCAGAACTGGTACCTCGGCACCGCCGACGCGGTCTTCCAGAATGCCGACATCATCGCCGATGCCGCGCCGCGCCACATCGTGCTGCTGGCCGGCGACCATATCTACAAGATGGACTACGAGAACATGCTGCAGCAGCATGTCGAGCAGGGCGCCGACGTGACCGTCTGCAGCATGGCGGTGCCGCGCATGGAAGCGACCGGCTTCGGCGTGATGAAGGTGGATACCACCGGCCGCATCGTCGACTTCGTCGAGAAGCCGGCCGACCCGCCCGGCATCCCGGACCGGCCGGACCTCGCGCTGGCCAGCATGGGCATCTATGTCTTCGAGACGAAGTTCCTGCTCGACCAGCTCAAGCGCGACGCCGAGGACCTCACCTCCGAGCATGACTTCGGCAAGGACCTGATCCCCTGGATCGTCCGCAACGGCAAGGCCGTCGCGCATCGCTTCGAGCGCTCCTGCGTCCGTTCCTCCTCGGAACTCTCCCCCTATTGGCGCGACGTCGGCACGGTGGATGCCTATTGGGAGGCCAATATCGACCTCACCGACATCGTCCCGCCGCTCGACCTCTTCGACCGCGACTGGCCGATCTGGACCTATGCCGAGATCACCCCGCCGGCCAAATTCGTCCACGACGTCGCCGGCCGGCGCGGCGAGGCGATCTCCTCCCTGGTCTCCGGCGGCTGCATCATCTCCGGCGCCGCGGCCCGCCGCTCGCTGCTCTGCACCCATGTCCGGCTGCATTCCTGGGCCAAGCTGGATGGCGCGGTGGTGCTGCCGCAGGTCGATGTCGGCCGCTATGCGCGGCTGACCAACGTGGTGGTCGACCGCGGCGTCCGCATCCCGGAAGGGCTGGTGGTGGGGGAGGACCCGGTCGAGGACGCCCGCCGCTTCCGCCGCACCGACAAGGGCATCTGCCTCATCACCCAGTCCATGCTGGACAAGCTCGCCTGATGGCGCTCCGGGTTCTGGCCGTCGCCTCCGAGTGCTTCCCCCTGGTCAAGACCGGCGGCCTCGCCGATGTGGTCGGCGCGCTGCCGGCCGCGCTCGCCCCCCAGGGCATCGCCGTCACCACCCTCATCCCCGGCTATCCCGCGGTGCTGGCGGCCGTTCCCAAGGCACGCGCGGTGCTGGCCCTGCCGGAGCTCTTCGGCGGCCCGGCCCGGCTGCTGCGGGCCACGCATGCGGGGCTCGACCTGCTGCTGCTGGATGCGCCGCACCTGTTCGCCCGGGCCGGCAACCCCTACCTCGCGCCCGATGGCGTGCCCTGGGCCGACAACGCCCTCCGCTTCGCCGCCCTCTCGGCCGCCGCCGCCATGGTCGCCACCGGCGCCGCGCGCGGCCTCGCCTTCGATGCGGTGCATGCGCATGACTGGCAGGCGGGGCTCACCGGCGCCTACCTCCGGCTGAACCATGCGAGCCCCCTGCCGCTGGCCTTCACCATCCACAACCTGGCCTTCCAGGGCCAATACCCCGCCAGCCTCTTCCCCGCCCTCGGCCTGCCGCCGGCGGCCTTCGCCATGGAGGGGGTGGAGTATTTCGGCCAGGTCGGCTTCCTCAAGGCCGGGCTCTGGTACGCCGACCGCATCACCACCGTCTCCCCCAGCTATGCCCAGGAGATCCGCACGGCGGCGGGCGGCATGGGCCTCGACGGGCTGCTGCGCGGGCGCGGCGGCGCGGTCAGCGGCATCCTCAACGGCATCGACGACCGGGAATGGAATCCGGCGACCGACCCGCATCTCGCCGCCCGCTTCGATGCGGCGGACCCATCGCCGCGCGCCCTGAACAAGGCCGAGCTGCAGGCCCGCTTCGGCCTCGCCCCCGACCCCGCCGCGCCGCTCTTCCTCTTCGTCGGCCGGCTGGCCTGGCAGAAGGGCGTGGACCTGGTGCTGGACGCGCTGCCGGCGCTGCTGGGGGAGGGCGGGCAGCTCGCCATCCTCGGCACCGGGGAAGCGGCGCTGGAGGCGCGCTGCCTGGGCGCCGCCGCCGCCAATCCCGGGCGGATCGGCACCGTCATCGGCTTCGACGAGGCGCTGGCCCGCCTCGGCTACGGCGGGGCCGATGCGGTGCTCGTCCCCTCCCGCTTCGAGCCCTGCGGCCTGGCCCAGCTCTGCGCGCTGCGCTACGGCGCGCTGCCGGTGGTGGCCCGGGTCGGCGGCCTGGCCGATACCGTGATCGATGCGAACGAGGCGGCGCTGGCGGCCGGCAGCGGCACCGGCCTGCAATTCGCCCCGCCCACGGCGGAGGCGCTGATGGCCGCCATCCACCGCACCGCCGCGCTCCACCGCGACCCCGCCGCCTGGGCGCAGGTGCAGCGCAATGCGCTGGCCGGGGATGTCTCCTGGCGCCGCTCCGCCACGCGCTACGCCGCGCTGTTCCACGGGATGCTGCATGGGTGACGGGATTGCGGAACCGCTCGGCGTCACCGCCGATGCGGATGGGGTGAATGTGGCCGTGGTGGCGCCGGCGGCGAGTGCCGTCGATTTCTGCGTCTTCGACGCGACCGGCACGGTGGAGGTGGCGCGCCACCGCCTGCCCGCCCGCACCGGCGCGGTCTGGCACGGCCATATCCCCGGCATCGCCCCCGGTGCCCGCTACGGCCTGCGCGCCCATGGCCCCTGGGACCCGGCGGCCGGGCACCTGTTCAACCCGGCGAAGCTGCTGGCCGACCCCTGGGCGACTGCGCTGGACCGGCCCTTCCGCCTGCACCCGGCGCTGCTGGATACCGGGGACCGGCCGGATGGCACGGACAGCGCGCCTTTCATGCCCAAGGGCATCGTCGCCGCGCCGCAACCGGCGCCGCCCGCCCTGCCGCCGCTGCCGACCGGCGCGAAGGTCATCTACGAGCTGCACGTGCGCGGCTTCACCATGCGCCACCCGGAGGTGCCGGAGGCGATCCGCGGCACCTTCGCCGGCCTCGCCCATCCCGCCGCCATCGCCCATCTCCAGGCGCTCGGCGTGACGCATGTGGAGCTGCTGCCGGTCGTCGCCGGCATCGACGAGCGCCACCTGCCGCCGCTCGGCCTGACCAACTACTGGAACTACAATCCGGTCGCCTTCCTGGCGCCCTGCCCGAAGCTGGCCCCGGGCGGCATGGCGGAGGTGCGCGCCGCCGTCGCCGCGCTGCGCGAGGCCGGCATCGGCACCATCCTCGACGTGGTCTTCAACCACAGCGGCGAGGGCGACGAGCTCGGCCCGACCCTGTCGCTGCGCGGTCTGGGCAACACGGAATTCTACCGCACCCAAGGGGGCGACAGGGGCGGCCGCGGCTACGCCAACGACGCCGGCTGCGGCAATACCCTGGCGCTCGACCGCCCCTGGCCGCTGCGGCTGGTGATGGATGCGCTGCGGCACTGGGCGGTGCAGGCCGGCGTCGCCGGCTTCCGCCTCGACCTCGCCGCGACGCTCGGCCGCCGCGAGCACGGTTTCGACCCCGCCGCCCCGCTGCTGACCGCCATGCGCCAGGACCCGGTGCTGCGCGACCGCCTGATCATCGCCGAGCCCTGGGACATCGGCCCCGGCGGCTACCAGCTCGGCCGCTTCCCCGCCGGCTGGGGCGAATGGAACGACCGCTTCCGTGACACGGTGCGGCGCTTCTGGCGCGGCGACGGCGGGATGCTGGGCGAATTCGCCACTCGCTTCGCCGGCTCGGCCGATGTCTTCGCCGACCACCGCTCGCTGGTCGACGGCGTGAACTACGTCACCGCGCACGACGGCTTCACCATGGCCGACCTCGTCGCCTTCACCCATCGCCGCAACGCGGCCAATGGCGAGGAGAACCGCGACGGCTCCTCCGAGAATTTCTCCTGGAACCATGGCGTCGAGGGTCCCACCGACGATCCCGCCATCCGTGCCCGCCGCGCCGCGGATGTCCGCGCCCTGCTCGCCACCCTGCTGCTCGCCCGCGGCACGCCCATGCTTTCCATGGGCGACGAGGCCGGGCGCAGCCAGGGCGGCAACAACAATGCCTATGCCCAGGACAACGCCCTGTCCTGGTTCGACTGGGAGGGCATGGACACCGCGCTGGTGGCGTTCACCGGCCGGCTGGTCCGCGCCCGGCTGGCGCATCCGGCGCTGCGGGCCGGGGCGCGGCTGACCGGGCAGGGCGACGTCGCCTGGCTGCGCCCGGACGGCGGCCCGCTCGAGGACTGGGACGGCGGCCGCAGCCTCGTCGTCCTGCTGCAGGCCGGGGACGACCGGGTGCTGGTCGCCCTGCACGGCGGCGACGCGCCCTGCGCCCTGGTGCCGCCCCCGGCGCGGCCCGGCTTCGCCTGGACCCTGCTCGCCGACAGCGCCGGCGCCGAGGGCGAGCTTGCGCCCCGCAGCGTGCGGCTGCTGGCGGAGGAACGGCAATCGCCGCCCGCCGCCCGCGCCGCCGATCCGGCGCTGCTCACCAGCCTCGCCACCGCCGCCGGCATCGCCCCCGCCTGGCACGACCTCGCCGGGCAGGAGCACCGCGTGCCGGAGGGCAGCCTGCGCGCCCTGCTCGCCAGCCTCGGCCTGCCCGCGAATTCCGCCGCCCAGGCGACCGAGAGCCTGCACCGGCTGCGGGCGCCGCGCGCCCTGCCGGCCAGCCTGACCCTGGCGGCGGGCGAGCCCGGCTCGCTGCCGCTCGGCCCGCCGCTGGCCGGTGCCGCGGGGCCGGTGGCGCTGCTGCTGCGGCACGAGGACGGCAGCCGCCAGCGGCTGCTGGTGCGGCCGGAGGACGGCATCTGGGAAGGCCCGCTCCATCGCCGCATTGCCCTGCCGCCGCTGCCGCCCGGCCGCCACCGCCTGCTGGCCGAGGAATACGACGGCATCGCCTGCCGCATCGCCGTGGTGCCCGCCGCCGCCTGGCTGCCCGGGGACTTCGGCCGCCGCTTCGGCATCGCGGCGCAGACCTACGGGCTCCGCCGCCGCGGCGACCAGGGCATCGGCGACTATGCCGCGCTGGCCGAATTGGCGAAGGGCGGCGGCGCGCTCGGCGCCTCCCTCATCGGCATCAGCCCGCCGCATGCGCTGATGCCGGTGGACCGCGACCGGGCCAGCCCCTACCAGCCCTCGGACCGCCGCTTCCTCGAACCCGTGCTGATCAATGTCGCCGCCCTGGCCGACTTCCCCGGCGCGCGGGAGGCGCTGGCGGCCGAGGCGATCCCGAGCGGGGATCTGGTGGACTACCCCGCCGTCTGGGCCGCCAAGCGCCGCGTCCTGGCCGCCGCCTGGGCCGGCTTCCCGGTGAACCATCCGCGCCGCGCCGCCTTCGCCGCCTTCCGCCGCCGTGGCGGCGCCGCGCTGGAAGGCTTCGCCACCTTCACCGCCCTGGCCGAGCGGGAGGGCCATACCGATGCCCGCCGCTGGCCGGCCGGGCTGGCCCGCGGCGATGCGCCGGAGGTCGCCGCCTTCGCCGCCGACCACGCCGATGCCATCGGCTTCGTCGCCTTCCAGCAATGGCTGGCCGATGCCCAATTGGCTGCGGCGGCCAAGGCGGCGGCCGGGCAGGGCGCCGGGCTCTACCGCGACCTTGCCGTCGGCCCGGCCCCCGATGGCGCCGAGGTCTGGTCGGGCGATGCGCCCTTCCTGCGCGGCGTCTCGGTCGGCGCGCCGCCGGATGCCTTCGCCCGCGACGGCCAGGTCTGGGGCCTGCCGCCGCCCGACCCGCTGGCCGCGGGCGCGCTGGACGGCTTCGCCCGGCTGGTCCGCGCCAACATGCGCCATGCCGCGGCACTGCGGATCGACCACGTCCTCGGCCTCACTCGCCTGTTCCTGGTGCCCGAGGGCGCCCGCGGTGCCGAGGGTGCCTATCTCGCCTATCCCCGCCGCGCCCTGCTGGGCGAACTCGCCCTCGAAAGCCAGTGCGCCCGCTGCACCGTGGTGGGGGAGGACCTCGGCACCGTGCCGCCCGGGCTGCGGGAGGATCTGGCCGCGGCCAATATCCTCTCCTACCGCGTGCTCTGGTTCGAGCGGCGCGGCCGGGACTTCATCCCCGCCGCGGAATGGCCCGCCCTTTCGGCCGCCTGCGTCTCCACCCACGACCTGCCGCCGCTGGAGGGCTGGCTGGAGGGTGCGGATATCGCCGAGCGGGAGGCGCTCGGCCTGCTCGATGCCGCCGGCGCCGCCGCGGCTCGCACCGAACGCGCGGCGGAACGGGCGGCGCTGCTGGCGATGCTGCCGGAGGCCGCCTCGGGCGAGGAGCTCGCCGCCGCCATCCATGCCCTGGTCGCCGCCGGCCCGGCCGCGCTGCTGCTGGTCCAGGCGGAGGACCTGGCCGGGGAGCGGGTGGCGGTGAACCTGCCGGGCACCGACCGGGAGCGGCCGAACTGGCGCCGCCGCCTGCCGGTGACGGTCGCCGAGCTGCTGGACAGCCCGCGCGCCCGGGCGATCCTCGCCGCGGCCGCTACCGGGCGAACCACCCCCCGTCCGTCGTAACGCCCTTGGGGGGCGCTACTTCACGGTCGCCGGCACGCCCAGCGCCGGCGGCGCCGTCGCCGGCTTCCGCCGCCGCTCGAAGATTCCGACGATGCCGCGCGGCAGGTAGATCATGAAGAGCACCAGCAGGATGCCGTAGATGAAGGGCGCGCCACCGGTGAACTCCGTGCCGAAGGCGACCCGCAGCGATTCGTCGAGGCCGATGGTGATGATGGCGCCCACGGTCGGGCCGAGCGGCGCATACATGCCTCCGGCGATGGCGCCGAAGACGATCTGCAGCGAGGGGCCGAGCCCTGCCAGGGATTCCGGGTTCAGGTACATCCGGTACTGCGCCGTCAGCGCCCCGGCCAGCGCGGCGAGGCCGGTCGAGATCAGCGTGACCTTCAGCTTCTCCCGCGTCACCCGGATGCCGATGGAGGCCGCGGCATCCTCGTCCTCCGAGATCGCCGCCAGCGCCTTGGAGGACATCGAGCGATCGAGCAACCACCAGGCCAGCAGCCCGCCGGCCCAGGCGGCGAGTGCCAGCCACCAGAAGCCGGATTTCTCGAACTGCATGGCGAGGAAGGCATTGCCGCCCGGCACCCGGTCCGGCGTCATCCCCAGCGAGCCGCCGGTATATTCTCGCAGGGCGGTGATCAGGATGCGGACGATCTCGCCCGCGGCCAGGGTCACCAGCGCGAAGTAATGGCCGATGACCTTCAGCCGGAAGCAGGGATAGCCCAGCAGCACGCCGGCGCCGGCCGCCAGCGCCACGGCGATGGGGATGCCGATCCAGGGCGTGATCCCCGCCAGGTTCCACAGCAAGGCCATGGTATAGGCGCCGATGCCGAGGAAGGCGCCATGGCCGAAGGAGACGAGGCCGTAGCGCCCCATCATCGCCCAGCCGGTGCCGGCGACCGCGGTCAGCAGCACCGTCACCCCGAGGTGGATGAAATACTCCGGCGGCGACAGCAGCGGCAGGCAGGCCAGCAGCGCGACGACGACGGCCCAGGGGACAAGCGCGAAGGAGGAAGAGGGCTTCATCGGGCGAACAACCCCCGCGGCCGGGCGAACATGGTGACGATGAAGAAGCCGAAGGCCACCACGTAGGAGAACTCCGTCGTCCCCCAGAAGCCGCCGACCGAGACGATGATCCCCATCAGGAAGGCCGCCAGGAACCCGCCCAGCATGTTCCCGAGCCCGCCCATGACGCAGATCATGAAGGTGATGGGACCGAAGGACAGCCCGACGAAGGGGTGCACGTCGAGCTGCACCACCAGCAGGCAGGCCGCCAGCCCCGCCAGCGCCCCGCCCACCGCCGAGGCGATGAGGTAGATGCGCTGCGGATCGACCCCCATCAGCGGCATCACCTCCCGGTCGCGGGCGATGGCGCGGATGGCCGTGCCGACATAGGTGTATTTCAGGAAGGCCCAGAGGATCGCCGCGCCGATCAATGCGGCGCAGAAGGCCGCCAGCTTGGTGCCACTCACAAAAATCTCGCCCACCTCCATCGGCGGCATGTCGACGCCGAGGCTGCGGAACTCCGTGCGGAAGACAAGCGTCATCGCGCCCTGCAGCAGGAACAGCACGCCGCCCGTCGCCAGAACCTGGTTGATCGGCGGGGAGGAGAGCAGCGGCCGCACGACAAGGTAGTGCAGCGCCACGCCGAGCAGGGAGACGATCGGCAGGCAGGTGGCGAAGGCCAGGGGCAGCGGCCAGCCGAGCTGGGTGAACAGGAACCAGACGGCATACATGCCGACCATCACCAGCTCCGCGTAGCAGAGCCAGACCACGTCGACGACGCCGAAGACCAGGTTCAGCCCCAGCGCCGGCAGGGCGAAGACGCCGCCGAGCAGGATGCCGTTGACCAGGGCCTCGAGAAGGAAGGGATCCATCGGGTCAATGCCCTCCCAGGTAGCTGCGGCGGATGGCGGGGTCGGCGGCGAGCTCGGCCGAACGCCCCTCGGCGGCGACGCGCCCGGTCTCCAGCACATAGGCGCGGTCCACGACGCGGAGAACCTGGGCCACGTTCTGCTCGACGATCAGCACCGTCAGCCCTTCCTGCCGGATGCGGCGGACCAGGTCGAAGACCTGCTGCACCACCAGCGGCGCGAGGCCGGCCGAGGGCTCATCGAGCAGCAGGATGCGCGGCGCGCACATCAGCGCCCGGCCGATGGCGCACATCTGCTGCTCGCCGCCCGACATGGTACCGGCGAGCTGGTGCCGCCGCGCCTTCATCTTCGGGAACAGCTCGTAGACATGGTCCCGCCTTGCGGCGAAATGCGGCCGCGAGGCCGGCGAGAAGGCCCCGACCTTGAGGTTCTCCTCGACCGTCAGGTGCGGAAACAGCCGCCGGTTCTCCGGCACATGGGCGATGCCGAGCGCCGGCAGCGCATGCGCCGGCGTCGCCGCCAGGTCATGCCCGTCGAAGCGCAGGCTGCCGGCGGTCGGGCGGATCAGCCCGGAGATGACCCGCAGCAGCGTGGTCTTCCCCGCGCCGTTCGGCCCGACGACGCCCACCGCCTCGCCGGGATCGACGCGGAGCGAGACCCCGAACAACGCGGCGAAGTCGCCGTAGCCGGCATGGATCCCGTCGAGCTCGAGCGAGGCGCTGGAGGCCGGGCGGTCCCGGTGCAGCGATGCGGCGGCGCTCATGCGACCCTCGATTCCGGCGGGCCGAGATAGACCTCGGCGACCTTCTCGTCCTCCTGCGCCTGCTGCGGCGTGCCCTGGAAGATGACCGCGCCATGGTCCAGCACCACCACCCGGTCGACGACGGAGAGCAGCACGCCCATGATATGCTCGACCCAGACGATGGTGATGCCGCGCTCGTCGCGGATGCGCTTCAGCATGGCCGCGGCCTGATACATCTCGGTCGTGTCCAGCCCGCCGAGGCTCTCATCCGCCAGCAGCAGCTTCGGCTGGGTGGCCAAGGCCCGGGCCAGCTCCAGCTTCTTCAGCCCGGCGGCGCCGAGCCCCTGCGTCGTCGCATGCGGGTCGTCCGGCAGCTGCGCCAGCTTCAGCGCATCCCGGGCGCGGGTTTCCGCCTCCTCCCGGCCGATGGTCCCGCCGGCGCCGTAATGCGCGGCCAGCGCGGCATTCTCCAGCAGCGACAGGCCGCGGAAGGGGCGGGGGATCTGGAAGGTGCGGCCGATGCCGCGCCGGCAGGTCTCATCCGCCGTCAGCCCGCCGATCTCCTCCCCGGCCAGCTTCACCGAGCCGGCGCTGGGCTTCAGCATGCCGGCGACGCAGTTGAAGGTGGTGCTCTTGCCCGAGCCGTTCGGCCCGAGCAGGCCCAGGATCTCCCCCTTGGCGACCGCGAAGGAGACCGCATCGACGGCGGTGAAGCCGCCGAAGCGCTTGGTCAGGCCGGAGACCTCCAGCAGCGGTCCCGTCATCGGGCGGCGAAGGCATGGCCGGCGGGCAGCGGCAGCACCGGCGGCACGCCGATGGCGGTCGGCCAGACCACCTTCGACTTGCCGTTCTCGAACTGCATGACCACGGCGATGCTGCGCTCGTTCTGGCCGGACATGGGATTGCTCGGGGGGGCGAATTTCACGCCATAGCCCTGGATGGTGCCGCCGACCGGGATATCGACCTCGAGCGCCGCGTCGCGCAGCGCATCGGCGGTCATCCCGCCGGTCTTGCGGACGGCGGGCTTCAGCACGTGCTCGAGGAAGATCCAGGTATTGTTGAAGCCCATGGAGGCATGGGTCGGCAGGTCGCGCAGGTTGTGCTTGGCCTGGAATTTCTCGACGAAGGCTTTGGCAAGATCGCCGACGCCGGCGCCGAGCTTGCTCCAGTCCAGCATCTGCGTCGCCGCCGGGTCGACGTTGCACATGTGGTTGACATCGGCGCCGAAGGTCTCGGTCAGGCGGTCGATCTGCGACCAGCCGGCGCCATGGCCGATCAGCATCTTGAAGCGCAGCCCGCCGGACTTGGCCTGGCGCAGGAACAGCGTGATGTCCGGGTTGTAGCCGCATTGCAGCACCACGTCCGGGCGTTCCCGCCGCAGCTTGGTGACCAGCGTCGACAGGTCGGGCGCGGTCGCCGAATAGGCCTCCTTCAGCACGATCGGCATGTTGAAGCGCTTGGCATTCGCCTCCAGCGCCGCGGCGACGCCGGTGCCATAGGGCCCGTCCTCGTAGATCACGCCGAGCTTCACCTTGTCGGGCGCCATGCCGAGCTTGGCCTGGGCATGTTCCTGGATGAAGGAGACGCTGCCTTCCCCGTACTGGTCGGAATGCACGGTGGGGCGGAAGACGTAGCGGTAGCCCTTGTCCTTCAGCACCGCGGTGGCGATGGCGCTGGTGATCCACATCAGCTTCTTCGATTGCTCGAAGCGTCCGGCCAGCGGCACGGCATGGGCGGAGGAATAGATCCCCGTCACCACCTCCAGCCGCTCCTGGCCCAGCAGGCGTTCCGCCTCGTTGATGGCGACATCGGCCTTGGACTGGCTATCGGCCGTGACGGCGACCACCGGCCTGCCATCGACGCCGCCGGCGGCGTTGAACATCTCGATCGCCACCTCGGCGCCCCAGAACAGCGGCTGGCTGCCGGCGCCGGCGAAGGGGCCGGAAAGGTCGGTCATCACCCCGATCCGCAGCGGATCGCCGCCGCGGGCGGGGCCCTGGGCGCGGGCGACTGCGGCGGGCAGGGTGAGGGCGCCGGCCAGGCCTGCACCGGCCAGCCCCGCACCGGCCAGCCCCGCACCGGCCAGCCCCGCACCGGATTGCAGCAGGCCGCGACGGGTGGTCCCGAAGTCGTTCATGGTTGGAGTCTCCCTGGATCGTTTCTTGGAATTTATTGCCGCGCCGCCTTGGGGCGGCTGCGGTCAGGCGTGCTGGCGGGCGGCCACCCCGCTGCCGGCCACCCCGGTGCTGGTGGCCCGGGGCCGCTGCAAGGCCGGTCTCGCAATGCCGTTCGGCATCAGGCGTCTCCCCTCCGGCACCATCTGTCGCGGTGCGCTTGGCAACGAAGCCAAGCCGGGTTGCGCGGCGGCGTCAAGCGCCGCCTGCGCCCAGCCCTTGGCCCCATGGCACCGCGGCTTCAGGACACCGCGACGGTATCCCCGGCCGCTGCGGCGGCAGCTTGATCGCCAGCGCCCGGGACCGCCCGGCGGCGAAGGCGGCGGCGAGGCCGGCGCAAAGTCCGGCAGGGCGGAGGAGGGGCAGGCGCATCGGTGTCTCCCTGATGTCCGGACGCCTGGCGATGATCCGCCGCGCCGGCCATTGCCGTCCGCTGCAACCTATAGGGATCGTAATGTCATCTTTCTGCAGCATTGGCCGTTGAAGCCGGGTGATTGCAGAAGGACAGGCGATGCTTCCCCCATGCTTGGGCCAGCTGGCGCGATGAGTGGTGCCGCCAAGACCAAGGCCAAGGCCGGTCCCAAAGCGGGCGCCAAGGCCGGCCCCCGGCCACAGGACCGGATGGCGATCCTGGCCGCCGACCGCAACCGCAAGATGGCCTCCTCGGCCCATGCCTATGTGCGGGGCAGCACGACCCGCTTCTACGAATGGCTCGAAGCCTCGGACCGGCTGCGGCTGCCGGAAGGCCCGCCGGTCTGGATCTGCGGCGATTGCCACGTCGGCAACCTCGGCCCGGTGGCCAGCGCCGATGGCGCGCTGGCCGTGCAGGTGCGCGACCTCGACCAGACGGTCATCGGCAATCCGGCGCATGACATCATCCGGCTCGGCCTGTCGCTGGCGATGGCGGCGCGGGGCTCGGACCTGCCCGGGCTGACCACCGTGCATATCCTCGAACAGGTGGTCGCCGGCTACGAGGCCGCCTTCGCCCCGGGGGCCGAGGCGGAGCGCCCGGACGGCGGCAGCCCGAAGCTCGTCCGCGCGGTGATGCGCGAGGCCGCCCGCCGGTCCTGGAAGCACCTGGCGGATGAGCGGATCGAGGGCGTGGCGCCGGTCATCCCGCTCGGCAAGCGCTTCTGGCCGCTGACGCGGGATGAAAGGGCCGCGGTCGAGGCGCTGTTCGCCGAGGATGCGCTGCGCGAGCTGGCGACCTCGCTGCGCTCGCGCGATGCCGAGGCCCCGGTGCGGGTGCTGGATGCCGCCTATTGGCGCAAGGGCTGCAGCTCGCTCGGCCGGCTGCGCCTGGCGGTGCTGGTCGCGGTCGATACCGGCAAGGCGGAACGGCACTGCCTGATGGACGTGAAGGAGGCGATCGCCGCCGCCGCCCCGCGCAGCGCCGCCGGCGAGATGCCGCGCGACAATGCCGCGCGGGTGGTGGCCGGCGCCCGCGCGCTCTCGCCCTTCCTCGGCGGGCGGATGACCGCGGCGCGGCTGCTCGACAAGGCGGTCTTCATCCGCGAACTTCTGCCGCAGGACCTGAAGCTCGAGATCGAGCACCTCACCCGGGCGGAGGCGATGGACGTGGCCACCTTCCTCGCCCAGGTCGTCGGCCGGGGCCATGCCCGGCAGATGGATGCCGACGGCCGGCGGCATTGGCACGCGGAATTGCAGCGCCACCGGCCGAAGTCGATCGACGCGCCCTCCTGGCTCTGGAACAGCGTCGTCGAGTTGGTGGCGGCGCACGAGACCGCCTATCTCGAGCATTGCCGCCGCCATGCGATGGAGGCTGGCTGAGTTAGCGGCCGCGCCGGGCCGCGATGGTGACGAACATGACCACCACCAGGATGATCATCCCGGTGCGGTGCTCGGCGATCCAGGCCAGCGCCTGCTCGATCGGCATCAGCCTGCGGTCCGGCCCGGCCAGAAGCCCGGCATGGCCGAGCCGTCCCGGCCGCCCCAGCCGGCGGCCGAGGCGTCGTCATAGGCCGCCAGCGCCGTCGCCGTCATCGGCAGGGTCGCCCCGCGGGAGGCCGCCTCGGCCAGCATGGTGCGGAGGTCCTTGCGGATGCCGTCGATGTCGAAGGCGGTGGGGCCGAGATCCTCGCCACGCAGCCCGCGGCCGATCGCCGGGCCGCGGATCTTCAGCACATTGGCGCCGCCGGTGGTATCGCTGAACAGCTCCATCAGCCAGACCGGGTCATGCCCGAGATGGCCGCAGAGCGTCACCGCCTCCCCCAGCGTCTGGTAGTACAGCGCCAGCGGCAGGTTGATGGCGAGCTTCATCGAGGCCCCGGCGCCGACCGGGCCGACATGCTCGACCCGCCGGCACAGCTGCTCCAGCAGCGGCCGCGCCCGGGCGACCGCCTCGGCGCTGCCGGCGGCCAGGCCCAGCAGCCTGCCCTGCCGGGCCGGCGCCGTGGTGCCGCCGACCGGGCATTCGACGAAGGTGCCGCCGCGGGCCTCGATGCGCGGGGCGAGGGCGACCGGCGTCTCCGGCCGCACCGTGCTCATCTCGATCACCAGGCGGCCGGCGAGGTCGGCGGCGAGGATGCCGTGCTCGCCGCCATAGACCGCCCCGATGGCGGCGGCATCGGTCAGGATGGTGACGACCGCCTCCACCGCCCCGGCCAGCGCCGCCGGGCTGGCGGCCAGGCTGGCGCCGGCGGCGACCAGCGGCGCGCATTTCTCCGCCGAGCGGTTCCAGACCGTCACCTGGTTGCCCGTCTCCAGCAGCCGCGCCGCCAGCGCCGCCCCCATCCGGCCGAGCCCGGCGATCCCGATCCGCGCCATGTCCATTCTCCCTGCGTCTTGCCGGCAGGGTGGCCCGCCCGGCGCGCGGCGCCAAGGGCCGGGCCAGATGCGCGCCGATCACCGGGCCAATCACCGGGCCGGATGGCCGGGGCGATGACCGCGGGCTAGCCTGACCGGGGACGAGGGAGACCGCGCATGACCGACCCCATCAACCACTACGGCGCCACCGCCGCCCGCAGCCATGGCAGGCCGGGGCGGGAGACGCGGCCCCCCGGCCTGACCATCGACATCCATGCCCATGTGCTGGTGCCGGAGGCCGGGGCCTTCGTCGCCCCGCACCTCGACCCCGCCACCATCCCGCTGTCCCGTTTCGCCACGCCGGAAACCCAGGCGCTGAACGCGAAGCAGTCTGCCGACCGGCGGGAGGTCTTCCTGCAGCATGGCCCGCGCCTCGCGGCGCTGGATGCCATGGGCATCGACCTGCAGGTCTGCGCGCCGCCGCCGCCGCAATGCTACTACACCGTACCGCTCGACATCGCTGTGCCGGCGACGCGCATGGTGAACGACGGGATCGCCGCCTTCTGCGCCGCGCGGCCGGACCGCTTCATCGGCCTCGGCTCCGTGCCGCTGCAGGACGCGGGGGAGGCGGTGCGCGAGCTGGAGCGCTGCATGGGCCCGCTCGGCTTCAAGGGCGTGCAGGTGCTGACCACGGTCGGCGACAGGGAATTGTCGGATCCTGCCTTCGAGCCCTTCTGGGCCGCGGCGGAACGGCTCGGCGCGCTGGTGATGATCCATCCGAACGGCTTCAGCGAGGGCCAGCGCCTCACCCGCTTCTACTTCAACAACGTGCTCGGCAACCCGCTCGATACCACCGTCGCGCTGCATCACCTGATCTTCGACGGCGTGCTGGAACGCTACCCGAGGCTGAAGATCCTGGCGGTGCACGGCGGCGGCTTCCTGCCGGCCTATGCCGGCCGCATCGACCATGCCTGGGGCGCAAGGTCCGACAGCCGCGGCGCCCTGCCGCAGCCGCCGACGCATTACCTGCGCAAGGTCTTCTTCGACACCATCGTCTTCACGCCGCACCAGCTCGAATACCTGGTCAAGGTCTATGGCGTGGACAAAGTCATGATGGGGACGGACTTCCCCTTCGACATGGCCGAGAGCGACCCGATCGGCCATATCTGCGCGGTCGGGAGCTTCGACGCGGCGACCCGCGCCGCGCTGGCCGGCGGCACGGCGAAGGCGCTGCTGGGACTCTGACGGCGCCGGCCGGCGCCGCCCTCACGGCAGCGGGTCGGACTGGAAGTGCAGCAGCCCGGCATGGGCCAGCTGGGCGGCGGAGACCAGCAGGACGACGGAGGTCGCCTGGAACAGCGGCCGCAGGGGCATGCGCAGGTTGCTCAGGCGGCCGGCCTGCAGCAGGGCGAGCAGGACCAGCAGCGCCAGCAGGCTGCCCACCAGCAGGGCCCCGGGCTCGGTTCCCGGCCCCAGGGCGGCGAGGAACAGGACGGATTCCAGCCCCTCCCGGAAGACCGCCACGAAGCCGAGCAGGCCGAGCGCGAGCGGCATCCGGCGGATGAACAGGGCCCGGCGGGCGGCCCGCTCCAGGGTGCCGTTCCAGGCCAGGGGATCGGCCTGGCGCCAGAGCCAGCCACCGACGTAGAGCATCAGCCCGGCGGCCAGCAGGCAGGTCACGCCTTCGACCCAGGGCGCCCCGACGCCGGACGGCTGCGTATGATAGAGGCCGGCGGCCAGCAGGCTGACCAGCAGCCCCAGCCCGGCACCGCCCCAGAGCATCCCGAGGTGGCCCGGCGCGACCCGCTGCAGCAGGGCGGTCACGGTGACCAGGATGAGAACGGCCTCGAAGGCCTCGCGCAGCAGGATGACGCCGACCTGCAGAGAATCAACGAAGCCTATCACGATATCACGAATCCTGGCCTGCCGATCGATTGCGCCGCGCGGAAGCTAGCCGCACGGATCGATGCCGGCCAATGGATTTCCCGTGGGGAACCGTCCCGCCGAAGGCCGGCGCATCCCCGCCCGCCTGGCGCTTGTGCCTAGACGTGGATGCCGTCCAGGTCCTTGCCCGCATTCTCCGGGCTCCAGAACCAGACCACCGCCCCCTGCAGCAGCATCACCACCGGGATCAGCAGGAAGGCCGCGGCGAAGCTGCCGGTGCCCTCCCGCAGCCAGACCGCGACGAAGGGCCAGAGCACGTAGCCGACGAAGAAGGCGACCGCCCAGGAGAAGCCGTTGCCCACGCCGCGGATGCGGGTCGGGTAGATCTCCGTCGTATAGGTCGTGGCCGGCCCCCAGACGCCGAGGAAGCCGATGCTCCAGAGCAAGCCATAGGTCCAGAGCATCGGCTTGCTGTCGGCATAGACCCAGAGCGTCAGGAACAGCGCCCCCTCCACCAGCATCAGCAGGAAGCCGAGCCGGCGGCCGAACTTGTCGATGATCCAGCCGGCGCCGGTGATGCCGAGCACGCCCACCAGCCCCCAGGCGATGTAGAAGCTGCCGTATTCCGCCGCGGTCCAGCCATGCGCCTCCTTCAGGAACAGCGGCATCCAGAGCCCGACGGTGGAGAAGGCGATCAGGTTGGTTGTCGCGACGAAGGTGGCGAGGGTGGTGTTGCGCCGCATGTCCGGCAGGAACAGCTGCCGGACGCCCACCTTCTCGGCCTTGCCGATCCAGGCGCCATCCTCCGCATCCAGCCGGCCGCCGCGCGCGAGCTGGTCGCGGATGCGTCGCTTGCGGTCCATGGTGCGGACCCAATAGGGCGATTCCGGACAGAGCAGCCGGACATAGATCGCCAGCAGCGCCACCACGCCGGGCAGGATGAAGGCCGCGCGCCAGCCCCAATTGCCGACGACGAAGGTGGTGATGGTGCCGGCCAGCGCCGCGCCGACGCCCCAGGCGGCCCGGTCGGCGCAGACGATCCGCCCGCGCAGCCGCGCCGGCCAGGTTTCCGCCACCAGCATCGACCCGATCGCCCATTCGCCGTTCAGCGCGAAGCGGCACATCGCATAGGCGGCGACGAAGAAGCCCCAGCTTGGCGCGAAGGCGACCAGCGGCATCATCAGCGAGAACATGGCGATGTTGACGGCGAGCAGGTTGCGCCTGCCGTAGCGGTCCGCCAGCCAGGGCCAGAGGTAGAGGCCGATGATGCCGACCAGCATGGCGATCTGCACGCCGGTCCGGTACTCGGGCAGGCCGACGGCGAATTCCGTCATGACCATCGGCGCGACCAGCGCGAAGATCGCGCCATCCATGCCGTCGAAGCCCCAGCCCAGGCCATTGGCCCAGGCGATGTGCCAATGCGTGCCGGTCAGCGTCTTCTGCTGCGCCACGTTGCGATAGGCCGGGGAGCGAAGATGCTGCTCCTCCAGCGGTCCGCCGGCGGTCAGGGCCGGCTCGGGGATGGGTCTTGCTGGGCTGGCCACTCCGAGTGTCGTCGAACTCATGGCGTATCCCTCCTGGTTCGCGCGTTGCTCGCGCTTTGGCCGGGCGTCTTGGGGCGCCCGGGTGGACCATGGTGGTGGGCGCGGCTTGGCCCGCGCCGGGGGATCGTGAGCGCAGCCTCCGGCGGTTGCAATCCTCGGCGCCTGCTTCGTCTAACAACCCGGGGTCCGCTTCCCTATTTTCCAGGGCATGTCCCGTTCCCCGAATGCCGATCTGGCCCCCCTCATCAAGCTCCTGCAGGCCGGCGTCCCGCCCAGCCGCGCCGCCACCGAATTCGCCCGCGTCCTGGCGATCTGGACGGCGGAGCTGCAGGACGACAACGAGCAGCTGCAGGAACGGCTGGCCGGCCTGGCCGAGCAGATGGCGGCGGGGGTCGAGGAGATGCACGAGGGCATCGCCGAGGCGAGCGACAAGGGCAAGCCCACGCTGCGGCGGATCCTGGCGACGCATGAGGCGGTGCTCGACGCGGTGCGCCAGGCGCAGGGCGCCGGCTAGCGCCCATCGCGCAGAGCGCCGGCTGGCGCCCATCACGCAGAGCGCCAGCTGGCGCCCATCACGCAGAGCGCCGGCTAGCGCCCGTCCGACGCGGGCCTTCAGTCCGCGGTCGCGCCCGAGGCCCGGATGATCGGCAGCCAGAGCGCGAACTGGGCATCCCAGAAGGGCAGCACCTGCGCCGCGCCCTCGGGCCGCGGCTCCACCCCCGCCTCCTGCAACCGCCGGTCCATCGCCCGCACCGCGGCCAGCGTCGCCGTCTCGAGCTGCGCCAGGATGGGCGCCGGGGTGCCGGCCGGGGCGAAGACGGCGTGCCAGTTGTAGGTCTCGTAGCCCGGCACCCCGGCCTCCTGCGCGGTCGGGATCTCGGGCAGCGCCGGGCTGCGGCTGGTGGTGGTGACGGCGAGCCCGCGCACCTGGCCCGAGCGCACCGCCGGGATCACGCTCGCCATGGTATCGACCATCATGTCCACGGTGCCGTTCAGCAGGTCCGCGAAGGCGGGGCCGGAGCCGCGATAGGGGATATGCGTCGCCTCCACCCCCACCATGGTCGCCAGCAGCTGGGCCGAGAGATGGGTGATGGTGCCGGCGCCGGAGGAGGCATAGGTCACCCGCCGGTTCCCCTGCCGCTGCCGCATCAGGGCGATCAGCTCGCCCAGGCTCCGCACCGGCACCTTCGGCCCGACCATGACGATATTCGGCAGGATGCCGACCAGCCCCACCGGGGCGAAGGCCCGCCGCACGTCGAAGGACAGGTTGGGGTAGAGCCCGGCGTTCAGCACCGCCGAGGACAGGGTATGGAAGATGATCGTATGCCCATCCGCCGGCGCCTGCAGCGCCGCCTCCGAGCCGATCACCCCGCCGGAGCCGCCGCGGTTCTCCACCACCACCGGCTGGCCCAGGGCTTCCTGCAGCCCCATGGCGGTGATCCGGGCGACCACATCGGCCGAGCCGCCGGGGGCGAAGGGCACGATCAGCCGCACCGGCCGGTTGGGGAAGGCGCCCTGGGCCGAGGCAAGCGATGGAGCGGCCAGAGACGGGGCGGCGAGCATCCCGCCCAGCAGGGCACGGCGTGGGAGGGCACGGCGTGGCAGGCGCGGCATGGCGGATCCCCGTTTCGTTGCCCGCAGGCTAGGCACCGCCGGGCGGGTTGATCAATGCGCCCCGCTGCCCGAGACTTCCGCCCCGCCGAGCGGCGGCCGGGAGGACAGCATGCGAGACCCCAAGCCGCGGCCCGCCGCATGAGCGCGCATCCGAGCATGGCCGCGCCGCTGACCCTGGCGACCGCCACCCCCGGCGGCGGCTTCCCGGCCTATGGCGAGGCCTTCGTCGCCGCCATCGAGGCCGCCGACCCCGGCCTGCGGCTGCTGCCGCGCAATACCCGGGGCAGCACGGAAAACGTGCCGCTGCTGCTGTCCGGCGCGGTGGACCTGGCCCTGGTGCAGGGGGAGGTCGTCCAGGCCGCCTTCGCCGGTGGCGCCGCGCCCGGCGGCCTCGGCATCCTCTGGGCGATGTATTCGGCGCCCGGCCTCTTCGTCGTCCGGGCCGACAGCCCCGCCCGCAGCATCGCCGACCTCCGCGGCCGGCGCATCGCCTGGGGTGCCCGCGGCTCCGGCCTCGTGCTGCTGGCCCGGGCGGTGCTGGATGGGCTGGGGCTGGATCCGGAACGGGATTTCGACCCGGTCTTCCTCGACCGCGCCGGGGATGGCCCGGCCATGGTGCTGGCCGGGCAGGTCGCCGCGCTCTGGGGCGGCGGGGCCGGCTGGCCGGGCTTCGCCACCGTCGCCGCCGGGCCGGCCGGGGCCCGCTTCATCGCCCCCGCGGCGGCCGAGATCCCGGGCATCCTCGCCCGCCAGCCCTTCCTGCGGCCGATGGCCCTGCCGGCCGGCAGCTATGCCGGGCAGGATTCCGCCGTCGAATCGGTCGGTTCCTGGAGCTTCGTCCTGGCCCGCCCGGGGCTGGCGGAACCGCTGGGCCATCGCCTGGCCCTGGCGCTGCATCGCGGGGAGGCCGATCTCGCCGCCCGGCTGCCCCAGGCCCGGGAAAGCACCGCGGCGGCCACGGCAACCGCCGGAGACCCGGCCCTGCTGCACCCCGGGGTGCGCCGAGCCCTGCGGGAATTGGGGCTTCTGCCCTAGTGCATTGCGCGGCACCAACTATCTCCATGGGTCAACGATGTGGCTTTCTCCACCTCGCCCTGTTCCCGGTGTTGCCAAATCCTCAACGGCTGTATGCTGGGGGTTCGAATTACGGAGACCCGAATGGGAGAGGCGCATGGCCAGCAGGTCCCCCTGCGGCAGCCGGCCCCCGCGCAGCGGCAGGCCCGGCTGGCGGAAGACCTCGTCGCAATGTCCTTCGAGGACGCGCTGGCGGAGCTGGAAGACATCGTGAAGTCGCTGGAAGGCGGCAAGGGCTCGCTTGCCCAGGCCATCGCGGACTACGAGCGGGGCGCCGCGCTCCGCCGGCACTGCGAGCAGAAGCTGGCGGAGGCCGAGGCAAAGGTGCAGGCGATCGTGGACAGCCCGGGTGGTCCCACCCTGCGGGACGTGGAGTAGGTTCGGCATGACCACGGATCAGGCGACCCTTCGGCGCGCCATGGCGGCGGCGGCGGAGGAGATCGACCAGGCGCTCGATATCCTGCTGCCGACCGAGGATGGCGACGAGGCGCGGCTCTATGCCGCCATGCGCTATGCGACCATCGGCGGCGGCAAGCGGCTGCGCGGCTTCCTGGTGCTGGAAGGCGCCCGGCAATTCGGCGTCTCCCGCAACGCGGCGCTGCGCGTCGCCGGCGCCATCGAGATGGTGCATGCCTACTCGCTGGTGCACGACGACCTGCCGGCGATGGACGACGACGACCTCCGCCGCGGCAAGCCCACGGTGCACAAGGCCTTCGACGAGGCGACCGCCATCCTCGCCGGCGATGCCCTGCAGACCCAGGCCTTCACGACGCTGGCCGAGGAGGATACCCACCCGGATACCGCGGTGCGGATCGAGCTGGTCCGCTGCCTGGCCCGCGCCTCCGGCGCGCGGGGCATGTGCGGCGGCCAGATGCTCGACATGCTCGCGGAGGAGAAGGGCGGCGCCCTGGACGAGAGCAGCATCGGCCGGCTGCAGACGCTCAAGACCGGCAAGCTGATCGAATTCTCGGCCGAGGCCGGCGCCGTGCTCGGCAAGGCCGCCGCCTCGCAGCGGCATGCCCTGCTCGGCTATGGCCGCGACCTCGGCGCCGCCTTCCAGATCGCCGACGACCTGCTGGACGCCACGGCGACCGCCGAGGAGGCCGGCAAGGCGACCGGCAAGGATGCCGCCGCCGGCAAGGCGACGCTCGTCTCCCTGCTCGGCCCGGACCGCGCCCGGATCCAGGCCGAACGCCTGGTGGCGCAGGCCAAATCCCACCTTGACGCCTTCGGCGAGAGGGCAGACCTGTTGAGAATGCTCGCAGATTTTGTGATCGAGCGGAGGAGCTGATGTCCCCCCACCACGCGACCCCGCTCCTCGACCGGGTGAAATTCCCGTCCGACATGCGGAATTTCTCCGGGGAGCAGCTCAAGCAGCTCGCCAGCGAACTCCGGGCGGAAACCGTCCAGGCGGTCAGCCAGACCGGCGGCCACCTCGGCGCCTCGCTCGGCGTGGTCGAGCTGACCGTCGCCATCCATGCCGTCTTCGAGACGCCGCGCGACCGGCTGATCTGGGACGTCGGCCACCAGGCCTATCCGCACAAGATCCTGACCGGCCGGCGCGACCGCATCCGCACGCTACGCCAGGGCGGCGGCCTGTCCGGCTTCACCCGGCGGTCCGAGAGCGAATACGACCCCTTCGGCGCGGCGCATTCCTCCACCTCGATCTCCTCCGGCCTCGGCATGGCGGTGGCGAGCGACCTGCAGGGCGACCCGCGCAACGTCATCGCCGTCATCGGCGACGGCGCGATGAGCGCGGGCATGGCCTATGAGGCCATGAACAACGCCGGCGCCAACAAGTCCCGGCTGATCGTGGTGCTGAACGACAACGACATGTCGATCGCCCCGCCGGTCGGGGCGATGAGCGCCTACCTGTCCAAGGTCGTCTCCTCCCGCCCCTTCATCTCCGTGCGGGAGATGATGGCGAAGCTGGCGCGGCACTTCCCGGGGCCGATCGAGCGCGCCGCCAAGCGGGCGGACGAGTATGCCCGCGGCTTGCTGACCGGCGGGACCCTGTTCGAGGAGCTGGGCTTCTACTACGTCGGCCCGATCGACGGCCACGACCTCGACCACCTGATGCCGGTGCTGCGCAACCTGCGCGATACCGAGCTGCAGGGGCCGATCCTGCTGCACGTGGTGACGCAAAAGGGCAAGGGCTATGCCCCGGCCGAGGCCAGCGCCGACAAGTACCACGGCGTGCAGAAGTTCAACGTCATCACCGGCGAGCAGGTCAAGGCCCCGCCCGGCCCGCCGAGCTATACCAAGGTCTTCAGCAACGCGCTGATCGCCGAGGCGGATGCCGACAGCCGCATCGTCGCCATCAACGCGGCGATGCCGAACGGCACCGGCCTGGACGCCTTCGCCAAGAAATACCCGAAGCGCAGCTTCGACGTCGGCATCGCCGAGCAGCATGCCGTCACCTTCGCCGCCGGCATGGCGACGGAAGGCATGAAGCCTTTCGTCGCCATCTATTCCACCTTCCTGCAGCGCGGCTACGACCAGGTCGTGCATGACGTGGTGCTGCAGAACCTGCCGGTCCGCTTCGCCATGGACCGCGCCGGGCTGGTCGGCGCCGATGGCGCGACGCATGCCGGCAGCTTCGACATCGCCTTCCTCGGCTGTCTGCCGAACATCGTGCTGATGGCCGCGGCCGACGAGCTGGAGCTGATGCACATGGTCGCCACCGCGGCGGCCATCGACGACCGTCCCAGCGCCTTCCGCTATCCGCGCGGGGAGGGCCTCGGCCTGGAACTGCCGGCGCGCGGCACGCCGCTCGAGGTCGGCCGTGGCCGCATCCTCAAGGAAGGCACCACCGTCGCGCTGCTCTCCTACGGCACCCGGCTGGCGGAATGCCTGAAGGCGGCCGAGGAACTCGGTGCCCGCGGCCTCTCGACCACCGTGGCCGATGCCCGCTTCGCCAAGCCGCTGGATACCGCGCTGGTGGAGCGCCTGGCGCGCGAGCACGAGGTCCTCATCACCATCGAGGAAGGCTCGGTCGGCGGCTTCGGCAGCTTCGTGCTGCAGCACCTGGCGCTGCGCGGGATGCTGGACCACGGGCTGAAGATCCGTCCGCTCTGCCTGCCGGACCGCTTCATCGACCACGAGAATCCGAAGAAGCAGTACGACGAGGCCGGGCTGAACGCGGCGCAGATCGTCGTCGCGGCGGTCTCGGCGCTCGGGGCCGATGCGGCCGTGAAGCCGGCGCGGGCCTGAGGCGATCGCCAGGGAACGCGCCGACCAGGCATTGGTGGACCGGGGGCTGGCCGAAAGCCGCACCCGGGCCCAGGCCCTGATCCTCGCCGGCAAGGTCTATTCCGGCACCCTGCGGATCGACAAGGCGGGGCAGTTCCTCGCCCCCGGCGCGCCGATCGAGGTCCGCGGCCAGGACCACCCCTGGGTCTCCCGCGGCGGCGTCAAGCTGGCGCATGCGCTGGAGCATTTCGGGCTGGACCCGGCGGGAAAGGTGGCGCTCGACGTCGGCGCCTCCACCGGCGGCTTCACCCATGTGCTGCTGCACCATGGCGCGGCCAAGGTCTTCGCCGTCGACGTCGGCCATGGCCAGCTTGCCTGGAGCCTCCGGAACGACCCCCGGGTGGTGGTGATGGAACGGGTCAACGCCCGCTACCTCGAACCCGGCCAGCTCGGCGGGGAGGCACCCGAGGTGCTGGTCTGCGACGCCAGCTTCATCGGCCTGCAGACCGTGCTCCCCCAGGCCATCGGGCTCTGCGCCCCCGGCGCCTGGGCGGTCGCGCTCATCAAGCCGCAGTTCGAGGTCGGGCCGGCCATCGCCAAGGGCGGCGTGGTGCGGGATGCCAATGTCCATCGCGCGGTCTGCCACCGGATGTCCGAGTGGTGGTCCGGCCTGCCCGGCTGGAAGGTGCTCGGCGTCGAGCCCAGCCCGCTGCTGGGCCCCGAGGGCAACCGCGAATTCCTGATTGCTGCGCTGCGGCAAGGCTGATTGTCCGGGCGGCGATGCTGCCGCTATAGACGACCATGCCCGATGATCTCGCCCCCCACCTCGACCCCGCAACCTCCGGCTGGAAGCGCATGCAGCCGGATGGCTATCCGGCGCTGATCGGCCCCTTCTGGTATCGCCGTGACCCCGACGGGAAAGGCTTCCGCTACGCCTTCCCGGCCGAGGCCCGGCACCTGAACATGGGCGGCGTGGTGCATGGCGGCATGCTGATGAGCTTCGCCGACGACGTGCTCGGCATGACGGTCTGGGAAGCGGCGGGCCGCAAGCCCTGCACCACGGTGCAGCTCAGCACCCAATTCGTCTCGCCGGTGAAGCCCGGGGAATTCGTTGAGGGCCGCGCCGAGGTCCTGCGCACCACCCGCTCCATCGTCTTCGTACGGGGGCTGGTCACGGTGGGGGAGCGGACCATCGTGCATGCGGATGGGATCTGGAAGATCCTGGGCGCCTGAAGCGCGGTCGTCTGAGGCGGAATCAGCGAAAAACGTGAACCGCGCGATGAAACAAGGAGCTGGCCCCAAGGCCCGGAAGCAGAAACGCCTGAGGCCGTGATGGCCTCAGGCGCTGGTCGGGGGTTTGTCAGGCGGCGGCAGGCGCCTGCGCAGGTTGGGTGCTGATCTCGGCCAGCAGCGACCAGACCCGGTGCGGGTCCATCCGGGTCTCCGGGTCGTTCAGCAACCGGTCGAGTTCAGCAAGCTTGGCCTGGCGGTCTCGGTCGGTCATGCGGCTCCATCCCTGTGTCGCTGCCCCGAAGAACCCCGGCGGCAGCGGCGGTCGTGGTGCCGTTGAACGTAGCAGGCCGCCCGCAGTTGCCTTGTGCAATGCAGCGTAATCCGGTGTCACAGGCGCGTGGGGCCCAGGGCCCGACGCGTCAAAGGGACGACAGGATCGCCGGCGCCAGCGCCGCCACCTTGGCCGCGGGATGCCCGGGGTTGCGGAAGCGCAGCTCCGCCCCCGGCACCGCATCCGGCGGCGCCGCCCCGAACATCTCGAAGCGGGAGGCGCAGGTGACGGCCACCACCCGGCGGGCCGGGCCGGTGGTCAGGAAGCGGCGCACCGCGCCTTCCAGGTCCATGCGGTCCCGCAGGCCGCGCCATTCGGTACGGTCCAGGTCTTCCAGGAAGACCGCGACGATGCCCGGCAGGGTTCCGGAAAGCCGGCTTTCAGCCACCTGTCCCAGCCGGCGGGCGACGGCCGCGGCCACCTCGTTCTCCCGCCCCGCGCGGGCGGCCATGACCAGCACGCTGCCGCTGCCGGCATCGGTGGTGACGGCCAGATGCGCCTCCGGCCCGAACTGGGCCCGTAGCTGGGCCGGCAGCCCCGCCGCCTGGTCCGCCGTCTGGGCGCCGGCCAGCATCAGCGGGTCCAGCTTCAGCACCGCCTGGGCATGGCTGTCCTGGCGCTTCTCGGAAGTCAGCATCTCGCTGATGCGCTGCTGCAGCTGCACGAGCTGGTCGGGGCCGGAAATCCCCTCCGGCAGGGTCATCTTCAGCAGGTAGCGGCCGGGATGGGCCGCCAGCCAGCTCTGCAGTTCCGGGTTGATGCGATCGACCAGCGCATACCAGTCGCCGCGATGGACCGGCCGGCCCTCCTCGGCGGAGACCGTCTCGCAGATCACCTCGGCGCTGGCCCCCTCGCGCTCGACCAGCAGGTCGTGCGGGGTGCCCTCGGCGAGGCCGGTGAAGCGGATGGAGAAGCCGGCGTCGCGCAGCAGCCCGGCGGTGCGGATCAGGTGGAACAGCGGGACCAGCGTCGCTTCGCCGGTCAGCCCGGCGACGAGCTGGTCGCGCAGCCGGGCGCGCGGGGCTTCCGGCAGGCTGTCGGCCAGCCGCACCGCCTGCTCGGCGAAGGCGCAGACGCGGCGTTCGGCCACGGTCGGCTTGGTCAGGGCGCGGCGGCCGGACAGCCGGGCCAGGGCGAGTTCCAGCGCATGGCGCTGCTGCGCCGCCCGGCCGGTCAGCGAGCCGGCCTGGGCGCGGTTGCCGAGATCGGCCAGCCGCGCCGCCCAGGCCGCTTCCCCGCAGAGCGCGACGAAGGCATCCAGGCCAGGATTATCCGCGACCGGTGTGGCGGGGAAGCGGTCCCCGGCCTTCAGCGTCGCGGGCAGTGGATCGGCGAAGGTCATGGCTTCGTCTCGTCCTGTTCAACCTTGCTTGCTAAGCGCCTTCAGGCCAGGGTCGTCAAGCCCGCGTGACAAGGTTGCGTTACCGCATCATCCGGGCGGCGAGGCTGCCCTAGGGCAAGGCCGGAATCCGCCCCGATCATATCCTGTTGAGCGGCCGGGCCCTGGCCCCCGGCTGCCGGAGTCCCGCCTTCAGCCTTCCTTCAGCCCCCGTCCGCTAGACCGCCGCACCGGCCTGCCCCGCCTGTGGTGGGCCGCCCTGGCGGGGGAATGCATGGCGACGGTCACCGGCACCGCGGGCGCCGATCTGCTGGTCGGCAGCGACGGCGCCGATACCCTGCTGGGACTCGGCGGCGACGATACGCTGCTGGCCGGCGCCGGCCTCGACAGCATCGATGGCGGCGCCGGCACCGACCGCGTCGTCATCGACCGCAGCGCCGCCACCGGCGCCATCACCCTCTTCATGCTCGCCCCCGCCCTGGTCAGCACCCTGGCCGGGGCCGGCGTCACCGGCGTCGAGTCCCTGTTCTTCACCGCCGGCAGCGGCAACGACGGGCTGGTCGGCGGCGCCGGGGAGGATAGCCTGGCCGGCGCCGCCGGGGACGACGCGCTCCAGGGCGGCGGCAGCGCCGATACCCTCGCGGGCGGCGATGGCGCCGATACCCTGCTCGGCGGCGCCGGGGCGGATCTGCTCGCGGGCGGTGCCGGGGCCGACCTCTTCATCCTCCAGGGCAGCGGCGGCCTCGACAGCGGCCTCGCCGCCCCCGACCGCATCCAGGACTTCAACGAGGCCGAGGGCGACCGCCTGGTCCTGCGGGGGGAAGCGATCGGCGCCGGCCTGCTGGCGCTCGCCAGCCGCAGCTTCGCCCTGTCGGGCCAGGTCAGCCTGCCCGTCGGCTTCGCCGGGTCCCTGGCGCCGCGCGCCGCCCCGGCCGGCGGGCTCGGCCTGCCGGACCTGACCGGCGGCCTCGGCCTGACCCTGTACTGGCAGCCCGGCACCACCAGCGGCGGCTGGGTGCTGCTGGACCTCGACCGCGACGGCATCCTCACCGGCGCCGACCTCGTCGTCCGGCTGGACCTCGCGCCCGGGCAGGGCCTCACCGCCGCCAGCTTCACCGCCGGGACCTTCGCCACCCTGGGCACCACCGCGGCGGATGGCCTGTCCGGCAGCGCCCTGGCCGACAGCATCCTCGGCTTCGACGGCGCGGATACCCTGGCGGGCCTCGCCGGCGACGATACCCTGGCCGGCGGCGCCGGGGCGGATAGCCTGTCCGGCGGCGGCGGCTTCGACAGCCTGCTGGGCGGCGAGGGCGCCGATACCCTGGACGGCGGCGATGCCACCGACGTGCTGGATGGCGGGGCCGGCGACGACCTCCTGCTCGGCGGGGCCGGCGACGACAGCCTGCAGGGCGGCTTCGGCGCCGATACGCTGGAGGGCGGGGCCGGGGCCGATACCCTGCTGCTGCAGGGCATGGGGGAGGCCGCCTGGTCCAGCCTGGCCGCCCTGGACCGCGTCACCGGCTTCGACCCGGCCGAGGGCGACCGGCTGAAGCTCAGCAATGCCTTCGCCGGGTCCGGCGACGGCAGCGGCGCCGATGCCGGCACCTATACCGGCGCCGATGGCATCGCCCGCGCCCTGGTCTTCGGCGGCAGCACCGGCACGGCCCTCGCGGCACCCGCCCCCGGCCTGGCGCTGCCGGCCCAGGGCAATGCCCAGGGGCTGCTGGATGCCTACCAGCTGGTCTGGATCCCGGCGCTGGCCGGCGGCGGCTGGCTGGTGCTGGACCTCGACCGCAATGCCCGGCTGGACGCGACCGACCTCGTCGTCCGGATCGATGGCATCGGCGGCTTGGCGCCCGAGGATTTCATCGGCGGCACCTTCCTCACCCTGGGCGGCGGCTTCGTCGTCGCCGGCACCGCCGGGGACGACAGCCTCCAGGGCGGCAGCCTGGGCGAGACCTTCCTCGCCAGCACCGGCCGCGACCGCATCGCCGGCGGCGCCGGGGCGGGCAATGCGCTGAGCTACGCGGCACTCGCCGGCCCCATCGCCGTGACCATCGCCGGCTATGCCGCCGGGACCACCGCCAAGCCGGGCGGCACGGCGGATGCCTTCACCGGCATCCAGGTCCTGGCCGGCACCGCCGGGGCGGATACGCTGGACGCCGGCGGCGCCACCGGCGGGCTCTTCGCCCTCAGCCTCGAGGGCCGCGCCGGGGCCGACCTGCTGATCGGCAACGGCACCACCGGCGTCCAGCTCTCCTATGCCGCCAGCCCCGCCGCCATCGCCCTGGACCTGCTGGCCGGCAGCGGCAGCGACGGCTGGGGCAGCACCGATACGCTGGTGAACATCCGCCGCGTCGCCGCCACCTCGGCCTTCGGCGATACCGTGCTGGGCTCGCCCGGGGACGACCTCTTCCTCTCCGGCGCCAGCGGCAACAAGACCTTCGATGGCCGCGGCGGCAGCGACGAATGGCGCTATGCCGGGGACGGCGCCATCACCGTCCAGCTCAATGCCACCACCGCCGGCGGCTTCACCCTCGGCCCCTATGTCCTGAAGCCCGGCGGCACCGACCGCCTCTCGAACATCGAGGCCGTCACCGGCGGCGCCGGCAACGACAGCATGCTGGGCTCCGCCGCGGACGAGCGCTTCGGCGGCGGCGCCGGCAACGATACCCTCAACGGCGGCAACGGCTACGACATCGCCGACTACGGCAGCGGCGGGCTGGCCAGCCGCGGCGTGGTGGTCAACCTCGCCACCGGCACCGCGACCGACCAATGGGGCGGCACCGACGTGCTGCGCAGCATCGAATCCGCCTGGGGCTCGGCGCTGGGGGACGACCTCACCGGCCTCGCCATCGGCGCCTATACCTGGCTGCGCGGCCAGTCCGGCGACGATACGCTGCGGGCGCCCGCGCTTGGCACCTATGTCGGCGCCGACTACGGCGGGGACCCGGCCGGGGTCGCGGTCGATCTCGGCGCCGGCACCGCGCGGGATGGCTGGGGCGGCACCGACGTGCTGGTCGGCATCGGCGTCGCCCGCGGCTCGGCCTTCGGGGACCGGCTGGCCGGCGGCGCCGGGGCGGAGACCCTGTTCGGCGGCGACGGCGCCGATACCCTGGATGGCGCCGGCGGCGCCGACCGGCTGGAAGGCGGCCCGGGCGACGATCTCTATTATGCCGGGACCGGGGCCATCCTGGTCGAGACTGCCGGGGAGGGCAGCGATACCGTCATCGCCGCCCTGTCCTGGACCCTCGCGCCCAACCTCGAGGTGCTGCTGCTGGCCGAGGCGGCGGGCGCCGCCACCGGCATCGGCAATGCCGGCGACAACCGCGTCATCGGCAATGCCTGGGCCAATATCCTCGATGGCGGCACCGGGGCCGATACCGTCCTCGGCGGCGCCGGCGACGATACGCTCTACGGCGGCCCCGGCGACGACCTGGTGGACGGCGAGGCCGGCAACGATGCCATGGCCGGCGGCACCGGCGCCGATACCCTGCGCGGCGGCGATGGCGACGATACCTTCATCGTCGATGCCGATGGCCGCTTCACCGGCACCCTGCTGCTGGAAGCCGGGGAGGCCACGCCCCGCATCCTGCTGCTGGCCGATATCGCCACCTTCGCCGATGTCCTCGAAGGCGGCGCCGGCCGCGACCGCTGGTTCAGCAATGCCGGCGCCGCCCTGCTCGACCTCCGCCTGCCGCCCCTCGCCATGGGCTCGGTCGAGGAGGTGAACGGCTCCACCGGCGCCGATGCGCTGCTGCTGGCCCCGGGCCAGGCCGCCGCCAGCCTCAATGGCGGCGACGGCGACGATACCCTCTCCGGCACCGCGGGCGGCGACCGGCTGGATGGCAACAACGGCGAGGACCTGCTGGCCGGCAGGGCGGCAACGATACCCTCTACGGCGGCCCCGGCGACGATACGCTGCTGGGCGGGGCCGGGGATGACCTGGTCTTCGGCCTCGCCGGCCGCAACAGCCTGGCGGGTGGCAGCGGCGACGACACGCTCTATTCCAGCGACTGGGACAGCCTGGTCGATGGCGGCAGCGGCGAGGATCTCGCCGTGCTCGACCGCTCCACCGCCATGGCGGCCCTGCTGCTGGCGGCGGACCGGCTGACCGATGGCACCGGCACCACCCTGCTGGCCGGGCTGGAACGCCTGTCGCTCACCGCCGGCGGCGGCGCCGATCGGCTGGTCGGCCTGGCCGGGGCGGATACGCTGAGCGGCGGCGCCGGGGACGACCGGCTGGAGGGGCTGGCCGGGGCCAATGCGCTCTATGGCGGCCTCGGCGACGATACCCTGGTCTCCACCGCCTGGGATGCGGTGCTGGATGGCGGCGCCGGGCAGGACCTCGGCATCCTCGACCGCGGCGACGCGCTCCGCGCCCTGACCCTGACCACCGGCAGCCTGACCGATGGCCTCGCCTCGACCGCCCTCGCCGGGCTGGAACGGCTGGAGGTCACCGGCGGCGCCGGGGCGGATACCCTCAATGGCGGCAGCGGGGACGACCGGCTCGCGGGCGGCGCCGGGGCCAATGCGCTCTACGGCAATGCCGGCGACGATACCCTGGTCTCCACCGCCTGGGACCTGCTGCTGGATGGCGGCGCCGGCCAGGACCTCGGCCTCCTCGACCGTGGCGGCAGCCTGCGCGCCCTGCGGCTCGGCCCCGGCAGCCTGACCGATGGCATCGCCACCACCGGCCTCGCCAATCTCGAAAGGCTGGAGGTCTCGGGCGGCGCCGCGGCGGACAGCCTGCTCGGCACCGCCGGCGCCGATACCCTGCGCGGCGGCGCCGGCGACGACACGCTGGATGGCGGCGGCGGCGCCGATCGGCTCCTCGGCGGCAGCGGGGACGACCTCTTCATCCTGGACCGCGCCGACGACCAGGCCATCGAGGCCGCGGCGGAGGGCCAGGACACCGTCCTCGCCGGCGTCAGCCATGCCTTATCCCCCGATATCGAGGTGCTGGTGCTGGCCAGCGGCGCCGGCGACCTCTTCGGCCTCGGCAATGCGCTCGGCAACCGCATCACCGGCAATGCCGGCGCCAACCTGCTGCTCGGCCTGGCGGGCGCCGATACCATCGAGGGCGATGCCGGCAACGACATCCTCGATGGGGGGGAGGGTGACGACAGCCTCGATGGCGGCAGCGGCGCCGATACCCTCCTCGGCGGTCCTGGCGCCGATACGCTGCGCGGCGGCGATGGCGAGGATGCCCTCCGGGGCGGCGCCGGCGACGACAGCCTCGAGGGCGGCAATGGCGGCGATTCCCTGTCCGGCGGGCTAGGCAACGACCGGCTGGATGGCGCCAGCGGCCTCGGCGAGCGGGACTGGCTCGACGGCGGCCCCGGCGACGATGCCTTCGTCGTCGACAGCCCGGCCGACCTGGTCTTCGAGAGGCCGGGCGAGGGGAACGACACCGTCCTCGCCGGCATTCCCGGTGGCGGCTACATCCTCCCCGACGGGGTCGAGGCCCTGGTGCTGCTCGGCGGCACCCGCTTCGGCATCGGCAATGCGCTCGGCAACCGCCTCACCGGCGATGCCGCGGCGAATTGGCTCTTCGGCGGGGAGGGCGACGATACGCTGGATGGGCAGGCCGGCCCCGACCTGCTCTTCGGCCAGGCCGGGGCCGATACCTTCGTGTTTCAGCGCAGCGCCGGGGCCGATACCATCGGCGACTTCACCCCGGGCCTCGATCGGCTGGACCTCGCCGCCCTCGGCTTCGCCGGCTTCGCCGCGGTGCTGGCCGCCACCACGGATCATGGCGGCACGGCGGTCATCGATTGCGGCCAGGGCGATGAGGTGAGCTTGCAGGGCATCGCCAAGGCCGCCCTGCTCGCCGGGGACTTCCTGCTGGGCTGAACTCAGTTCCGCGGCAGCCGTGCCTCGGACGGCGCATCCGGGTTCTGCGCGCGGTGGCGCAGCAGGTGGTCGGCCAGCACCAGCGCCAGCATCGCCTCCCCCACCGGCACCGCGCGGATGCCGACGCAGGGGTCGTGCCGGCCCTTGGTCAGCACCTCCACATCGGCGCCGAAGCGGTCCACGGACTGGCGCGTGGTCAGGATGCTGCTCGTCGGCTTCACCGCGAAGCGGGCGACGATGGGCTGCCCGGTGCTGATGCCGCCGAGGATGCCGCCGGCATGGTTGGCGCCGAACTGCACCCGCCCGTCCGGGCCCATCCGCATCTCGTCCGCATTGCCCTCGCCCGAGAGGGCCGCGGCGGCGAAGCCGTCGCCGATCTCGACGCCCTTGACCGCGTTGATGCTCATCAGCGCCGCGGCGATATCCGCATCCAGCTTGCCGTAGATCGGCGCGCCGAGCCCGGGCGGCAGCCCCTCGGCCACCACCTCGATGACGGCGCCGAGCGAGGAGCCGGACTTGCGGACCTCCAGCAGCGTCTGTTCCCAGCGGGCGGCGGCGGCGCGGTCCGGGCAGAAGACGTCGTTCTCCCGCAGCGCCGACCAGTCCCAGTTGGCCCGGTCGATCTGGTCGTCGCCCATCTGCACCAGCGCGGCGCGGATGGTGACCTCGGGGCCGAGGACGCGGCGCGCCACCGCGCCGCCGGCGACCCGCATCGCCGTCTCCCGCGCGGAGGAGCGGCCGCCTCCGCGATAGTCGCGGATGCCGTATTTCAGCTCATAGGTCAGGTCGGCATGGCCGGGGCGGAAGCGGTCCTTGATCTCGCCGTAGTCGCGGGACCGCTGGTCCTGGTTCTCGATCATCAGCGCGATCGGGGTGCCGGTGGTCAGCCCCTCGAAGACGCCGGACAGGATGCGGACGGTATCGGGTTCCTGCCGCTGGGTGACGAAGCGGGATTGCCCGGGCCGGCGCAGGTCGAGGAAGGGCTGGATATCCGCTTCCGTCAGCGCCAGGCGCGGCGGGCAGCCATCCACCACGCAGCCGATGGCCGGGCCATGGCTTTCCCCCCAGGTGGTGATGCGGAAGAGGTGGCCGAAGCTATTGTGGGACATTCCCGGATCCGTTGCGGCGGTCCTGGCTGATACCGCAGCGGGCCCGGGAATGCATCAGGGAGGGGGCGAGCCCCCTCCCGTCCGGTCTCAGAGGTACCAGTGGCCGGTGGCCTCGAAGTTCGCCGTCACCTGGGCGGCCAGCGCATTCCAGTCCACCACGCCGCTCTGGGCCGGGGCAGCCGGGGCCGGGGCGGCGGCCGGGGCCGCATGCGTCTCGCTCGGCACTTCCCAGCGGCCGGTCGCGGCGTAGTTCGCCTCGACCTGGGCGGCCAGCGCATTCCAGTCCACCACGGCGCCGGCGCTGACCGAGGCCACCGGGGTCACCACCGGGGCGGCGACCACGACCGGGGCCGGGGCCGGCGTCGCATGCACGGTCTCGCCCAGCGGGGTGAACTCGATGTGGGAGACGGTGATGGAGGTATTGGAGTTGTTGTTCATGACGCCGATGGTGTTGTTCATCCCGCCATGGTCGAAATCGGTCGGGACGTTGCCGTTGATCGTGCCCTTGGTCACGCCATCGACCTTGAAGGTGATCTCGCCCGGGGCCCAGACCATCGTGTAGTCATGGTACTTGCCGCCCGAGACGCCGTCGAAGATCACGGTGGCGAAGGCATCGTTGCCGTTGTTGTTCCAGTGCACCGTGCCATACTGCCGGCCCGAGCCATCGGGCGTGATCTCGAGCATGTCGATCTCCTGGCCCGGCCACTTGTTGTCGCCCGGCCAGAGGATGATGCCGGGGCCCGGCTGGCTGCCGTCCACCTTGGCGGTGACCGTGTAGGTGCCATAACCATGGCCGGCCGAAGGGCCAGTCGCCCATTCCATCAGCGCCGAGGAGCCGTTGAGCGTCACTGCGCCATTGGAGACGGAGACGTTCCAGGCATTGCCAAGGGCGCCGACGCCGTTGTCGAAGCTCTCGGTCAGGGCTTTGTTCGTCGTCATGGTTCTGGTCCTTCGATAGGCGTCTGCCGGCAGGTCATGCGGCTCCCTTCGCTGCTGGAGGGCGCAGCGCCGGGGGCGGGACGCGGAGGTGGCGGGCCGGACGGCCCTTCGGGTACGGGATGGTGCCCCATGGGACGGCAACCGAACGGATCGGCGCCGCGGCAGACGGGCCTGGCGGGCAATGCCGCCATGCTGTCGCCGGTGAGGCCCGGGACAAGCGCCTTCCATCAGTGCCGGCGAAGGGCACTACCGAAAGTACTGCTGAGATCCCATGTCATGGCTTTAAACATAACCGGCCCCTGACACAGCCATTCATGCTGGCTGCGGGCAGTCCGGTGCGGCTGGTTACATCTACTCTCCTGGGTTTCAGAAGGGTTGCATCGCCGCTCACGTCTGTCGCGCTTTCGTGAGCCAGATTGCAGTACGCAATATAAAGTATACGTTCAAGGGTTGAAGTTTATACGTAGTTCTGAAACGTAACGATATAGAATTGCCGAATTTGGCGGCTGGCAAGGCTTTGCCGCCAGCCGGCGGCCGCCTTGCCATACCAAGTCGCAACAATCTTCATGGGGAAAATGCGCCGACCCGGACCCATGGCCCCGCCGGTCGTCACAAGGCCAGGCATGGATGCCGGCAAGAAACGAAAGAATCCGAAGCGGCAGCGGGCCCTGGCAATCCACCAGAACATCAGGCGCGGCGATGCCGTCGTCCGTACCAACGCGGCCGCGCCGTCGGGGGCGCCGTCGGGGGCGCCGCCGCGGTCCTTGAGGCCCCGGCGGGGCGGCGCCGTCAGACCGTGCTGATGTCCGGCGCGTCGACCGACTTCATGCCGACCACGTGGAAGCCGCTGTCCACATGGTGGACCTCGCCGGTCACGCCGGAGGAGAGGTCGCTCAGCAGGTAGAGGCCGGCGCCGCCGACCTCCTCGATGGTCACGTTCCGCTTCAGCGGCGCGTTGTACTGGTTCCACTTCAGGATGTAGCGGAAGTCGCCGATCCCGCTGGCCGCGAGCGTCTTGATCGGCCCGGCCGAGATGGCGTTCACCCGGATGCCGATGCCGCCGAGATCCACCGCCAGGTAGCGCACGCTGGCCTCCAGCGCCGCCTTGGCGACCCCCATCACGTTATAATGCGGGGTGACACGTTCGGCGCCGAGGTAGCTCATCGTCAGCAGCGACCCGCCCGGCTTCATCAGCGGCACCGCCCGCTGGCTGACCGAGACGAAGGAATAGGCCGAGATGTCGAGAGCCTGCAGGAAGGCCTCCCGCGGGGTGTCGAGGTAGCGGCCGCGCAGGTACTGCTTGTCGGCGAAGCCGATCGCATGGACCAGGAAGTCGATCCCGCCCCAGGCTTCCTTGATATGGGCGAAAGCCGCGTCCACGCTGGCGTCGTCGGTCACGTCGCAGGGCAGGACCAGCTTGCTGCCGAGGCTTTCGGCCAGCGGGCGGACCCGCTTCTCCAGCGCCTCGCCCTGGTAGGTGAAGGCGACCTCGGCCCCCTGGGCGGCGACCGCCCGGGCGATCCCCCAGGCGATGGAGCGGTCATTGGCGACGCCCATGACCAGGCCGCGCTTCCCCGCCATGAGCGTACCGGTGGGGGCATCTGCGAGCGGCGCTTCGGACATGAATAGGGGACACCAATGAGTTGCGACGGGCCTTGGGTGGTGGCACACCCCCGGCCGCCGGACAAGGGGGCGCATCCCGCCACACCGATCCGGAACCGCCGCCGGAGACGCGCCGCCATGGACAGCACCGACCTCGATCCCTTCGCCCATTTCGAGTCCTGGATGGCGGAAGCGACCAAATCCGAGCCGAACGACCCGAATGCGGTCTGCCTCGCCACCGCCACGCCGGACGGCATCCCCTCCGCCCGCATGGTGTTGCTCAAGGGCCTCGATCCGCGCGGTTTCGTCTTCTACACCAATCTCGAAAGCCGCAAGGGCGGCGAGTTGGCGGCCAATCCCCATGCCGCGCTCTGCTTCCACTGGAAGACCCTGCACCGCAGCGTCCGGGTCGAAGGCGCGGTGGAGCCGGTGACCGGCGCCGAGGCGGATGCCTACTACGCCTCCCGCGCGCGGGGATCGCGCATCGGCGCCTGGGCCAGCAGGCAGTCCCGCCCGCTCGAGAGCCGCTTCGCGCTGGAAAAGGCGGTCGCCGAATACACCATGAAATTCGGCGTCTCCGAGATCCCCCGCCCGGCCTTCTGGTCCGGCTTCCGGGTGCTGCCGAAGCGCATCGAATTCTGGCGCGACATGCCCTTCCGGCTGCACGACCGCCAGGTCTTCCACCGGGTGGGTGAAGGCTGGCAGGTCGAAGCGCTGTACCCATGACGATCCCGGCGCCGCAGGCCGCGGCCGCGGCGCTGCTGCGGCGCCTGTCGGGTGCGGCGCCGATCGAGACGCATATCTCCGCCGTCTTCGTCGGCCCGGACGCGGTCTGGAAGCTGAAGAAGGCGGTCGCCCTCGGCTTCCTCGACTTCACCGCCCTCACCGAGCGCGAACGCCTGCTGCGGCGGGAGCTGGCGCTCAACCAGCCCTTCGCCCCCGGCCTCTACCGCGATGTGGTGCCGATCACCCGCGCCGCCGACGGCAGCCTGGCGCTGGACGGGGCAGGGGAGGCGGTGGACTGGGTGCTGCGCCTGGCCCCGGTCCCGCCCGGGGACTTCCTGGACGCGGTGGCGGCCGCCGGCGGGCTGGACGAGGCGCGGCTGGATGCCCTGGCCGATGCCGTCGCCGCCATGCATGCCGCCCTGCCGCCCGCCGCGCCGCCCGACTTCGCCCGGGTCATCACCGGCAATGCCCGCGCCTGCCGCCGCGCCGGCCTGCCCGAGGCGCGCATCGCCGCCTGGGAGGCCGCCGCCCATGCCTTGCTCGCCCGCCTCGCCCCGCAGCTTGCCGCCCGCGCCGCCGAGGGCCGGGTGCGGCGCTGCCATGGCGACCTGCACCTCGGCAACCTCTGCCTCTGGCAGGGCCGCATCACCCCCTTCGACGCGCTGGAATTCGACGAGGACCTGGCCACCATCGATACCGGCTACGACCTCGCCTTCCTGCTGATGGACCTCGGCCACCGGCTCGGCCGCCCGGCGGCCAACCGCGTGCTGAACCGGTATGTCGCCCGCAGCGGCGATGCCGGGCTGGTCGCCGGGCTGCCGCTCTGGCTCTCGCTGCGGGCGGTGATCCGGGCGCATGTGGCCGCCAGTGCGGGCGCCAGTGCGGGCGCCGACGGCCTCGCCTATCTCGCCACGGCCGAGGCGCGGCTGGCCCCGCCGCCGCCGCGGCTGGTCGCGGTCGGCGGGCTGCAGGGCACCGGCAAGACCCGGCTGGCCCGCGCCCTGGCGCCGGCGCTCGGCCCGGCCCCCGGCGCGCTGGTCCTGCGCTCGGACGAGATCCGCAAGCGCCAGGCCGGCGTCGCGCCCGAATCCCCGCTGCCCGCCGCCGCCTATACCGCCGCGGCCAGCGCCGCCGTCTTCGCCGAACTCGCCGCGACCGCCGCCGCGGTGCTGCGCGCCGGCCATGCCGTGGTGGCCGATGCGGTCTTCCTGCGCCCGGCCGAACGCGCCGCCATCGCGGCCGCCGGCGAACCCTTCACCGGCTTCTGGCTGCAGGCGCCCCTGGCGGTGCTCGAGAAGCGCGTCGCTGCCCGCCGCGGCGATGCCTCGGATGCCGATGCCGCGGTGCTCGCCGCCGCCGCGGCGCGCGACCCGGGGCCCATCGCCTGGACCGTGCTGGATGCGGCGGCGGACCCCATCCCGGCGGCCCGCGAAGCGCTTGGCTTGCAAACCGCCGAACCGTGCTAAACATGCGCCATTCGCGCTGCTTGGGAGACGCGCCATGGCTTACCGACGTCTGCTGCTGCCCCTCACCGGCACCGCTGCCGGCGAAGCCGCGCTTGCCACCGCCTTGATGGTGGCGCGCATCTGGAATGCGCATGTGCATTGCCTGCACGTCCGGGTGGATGCCCGCGACGTGGCACCCCTCGCGGGGGAAGGCCTGTCCGGCGCCATGATCGAGGAAATGATGGCGGCGACCGAACGCGAGAGCGGCGACCGCGCCGGCCGCGTCCGCGCCCTGTTCGACCGCTTCGCCGGCGACAGCGGCGGGGTGACCATCGCCAACAGCGCCGAGACCGCGCTGAAGACCGATGGTCCGACGCTGTCCTTCGAGAGCATCGCCGGGCGCGAGGAGGATGTCGTCGCCCAGCAGTCCCGGTTGTACGACATGGCCGTGGTGCCGCATCCGGAAGCGGATGAGGATGTCTCTTCCTCCGATGCGCTGCATGCCGTGCTCTTCGACAGCGGCCGGCCGGTGCTGATCGCCCCGCGCCAGGCGCCGGCCACCATCGGCACCCGCGTCTGTTGCGCCTGGAACGGCTCGGCCGAGAGCGCCGCCGCGATCGAGCAGGCGCTGCCCTGGCTGCATCGCGCCACCGCGGTGCGGCTGCTGCATGCCGACGAGTACCAGCGCCGCGGCCCCAAGGTGGAGGGCATCCGCGCCTATCTCCGCTGGCACGAGATCGAGGCCGAGCCGGCGCTGTTCAAGCCGCTGACCAAGGATGTCGGCGCCGGGCTGCTCGGCGCGGCGCGGGACTTCCAGGCGGACCTGCTCTGCATGGGCGCCTATAGCCATTCGCGGCTGCGCCAGCTCATCCTCGGCGGCGTGACGCGGCATGTGCTGGAGAACAGCGACATGCCCGTTCTCATGTGCCGCTAGGCTCATGTGCCGCTAGGCTGAGCAACCGCGGTCCGCCGGGCCGCGAAAGCCGCCGCAACACCGGTTGCGGCGGCCGCGCCGGGCCTTCATCATCCGCCCCAAGCTGCCGCTGGGAGAGTTGAGATGAGCCTGACCTGGACCCGACGCACCCTGGCGGGTGGCGCCCTGGCGATGCCCTTCGTCCGTGGCGCCGCCGCGCAGCAGACCATCGAATGGGTCGCCGGCTCGCTCGGCGGCGGCTGGTACACCATCGCCGCCGGCCTCTCCGCCCTCATCAAGGACGAGAACCCGGAGTTGCAGATCCGCGTCGTCCCCGGCGGCGGCCTGGCCAATTCCACCCGGGTCAACCGCAACCAGTCGCAGATGGGCTGGGGCATCGACACCTTCGCCGCCTCCGCCCGGAAGGGCGAGGAGCCCTATACGGAGAAGCACGAGAACCTCCGCAGCCTCGGCACCGGCTATTCCCCGACCGAGCACCACTTCCTCCGCCGCACCGATGCCGGGCCGGAGGACATGCGCGCCATCCTGACGCAGAAGGGCCTGCGCCTCGCCTGCCCGCAGCGGTCCTCGACCGATGAGATGACCCTGCAGCGCATCCTGAAATTCCTCGGCACCAGCCCGGACAAGATCCGCGCCGAGGGTGGCCGCTACCTGACCGGCAGCTATGCCGATATCGGCGCCGCCTTCTCGGATGGCCAGGCCGACTACCTTTATGCCGCGCTGGCCCGCCCGGCGGCGATCTTCAGCGAGATCGCCCAGGGCCGCCGCGCCGGCCGCCTGGTGGAATTCCCCGCCGATGTGCGGAAGCACCTGATCGACCAGTATTCCTACGCCGAGGGCTTCATCCCCGCCGGCACCTATCCCGCGCTGCAGACGGCGGCGGTGCCGGTGACGCTGATGGACAGCGTGCTGATGGTGCACGAGAGCCTGCCGGAGGAGGTCGCCTACAAGGTGACGAAGACGCTGATCCGCAACAAGGGCCCGCGGCTGGTGCAGATCCATGCCAGCATGGGTGCCTGGGACCCGGTGGCCTCGGCCAAGTACGCCGGCGTCCCCATGCACCCCGGTGCGACTAAGGCCTTCCGCGAAGCCGGCGCCCTGCCCGCCTAATTCGACTCAGGCCGGTCCAGGGGACGCCACCTGTTTGTCAGTGGGCCCCTGGTTGGGGCTTGGGGACAAAGTCCCCAACCTTCCTGTTATTGTCTGGAGCGCCCATGCGCGACCTCGCCGGCCCCCTGAAGCTGCTGGTCACCCTCTGGCTCGCCGCCGCCTCCGCCATCCACCTCTACTTCGGCGGCTTCGGCTTCCCCGAGCCGATCACCATGCGCGGCTTCCATCTGCTGGTCTTCGTCCCGCCACTGTTCATCCTGTACCCGGCCTTCCCCGGCCGCTCCCCGGCCCGCCGCCCGAGCGTGGCGGATTGGCTTTGGGTGCTGGCCTCTGCCGCGCCGCATGCCTGGGTGATGTGGAACTGGGACAAGGTCTCGGACCGCATGGAATACGTCGATCCCTTCGGCTGGGAGATGATGGTCCTGGCGTCGCTGGCGATCGTCACCCTGCTGGAGGCGACGCGCCGCGCGGTCGAGGTCGGCCTCGCCTGGATGATCATCGTCTCCGTCGCCTACATGGGCTTCGGCCACTATATCCCCGGCCTGTTGAACAGCCGGCCGTTCTCGCTGGCGGAAATCCTCGAGGCCTCCTGGCTGGTGCCCACCGCGGGCGGCGTCTATGGCCCGCTGACCGGCATCGTGGCGACGACCATCGCCGTCTTCATCGTCTTCGGCGCCTTCATGCAGGGCAGCGGCACCGGGCGGCTCTTCACCAACCTCGGCGCGGCCGCGGCCGGGCGCTACACCGGCGGCCCGGCCAAGGTCGCGGTCATCACCTCCGGCCTCTTCGGGACGATGAGCGGGAGCAGCGTCTCCAACGTCATCACCACCGGCGCCATGACCATCCCGCTGATGATCCGCATCGGCTACCGCCCGGTGGTCGCCGCCGGCATCGAGAGCGCCGCCAGCGTCGGCGGGGCGCTGATGCCCCCGGTCATGGGCGCCGCCGCCTTCGTCCTTGCCGAGATCACCGGCATCGCCTATGGCGAGATCATCGTCGCCGCCGCCATCGGCGCGGTGCTGTACTACTTCGCCATCCTCGCCGCGGTGCATTTCGAGGCGAAGAATGCCGGCATGGCGCCGATGCCGCTGCGCGACATCCCCGCCTGGCGGGAGGTGGCGCAGGATGCCCATCTGGTCATCCCGATCGCCGTGCTGGTCTGGCTGATGATGGACCGCTGGAGCGGCAATTACGCCGCCTTCTGCGCGACCCTCGCCATGGTCGGCATCGCCGCGCTCCGCCGCCGCAGCCGGATGGGCTGGCGGCAGGTGCTGGAGAGTCTCGCCAATGCCGGGCTGACCATGGCGCCGCTGGCGGTCTCCATCGCCGGCGCCGGCATCGTCGTCTCGGCCCTGACCGCGACCGGGCTGGTGGTGGCGCTCGGCGGCATCATCAAGGATCTGGCGGACGGCAATTTTGCCCTGCTGCTGGTGCTGCTGGCCTTCACCGTGCTGGTGCTCGGCATGGGGATCCCGACGACGCCGAGCTACATCATCGCCGCCGCCATCGGCGTGCCCCAGATCCTCGACCTCGGCAGCAAGGCGCTGGGCTATTCGGCGCAGGAGCTGCTGCTGCCGGCGCATCTCTTCATCTTCTACTTCGCGGTGCTGGCGGATGCCTCCCCACCCGTGGCGGCGGCTGCCTTCGCGGCGGCGGCCATCGCCAAATCCTCGCCGCTGATGGCCAGCATGCATGCGACCCGGCTGGGCATCGCCGGCTTCACCGTAGGCTTCGCCTTCCTCTACGACCCCGGCATCATGCTGCGGGGCTCGCTGCTCGATATCCTGGTGGCGACGGCCATCCAGGTCGGGGCGCTGACCGCCATCTGCGCCGCCTATGCCGGCTACCTGACCGCGCCGATGGGCCTGGCGCTGCGCCTGCTGCTCGGCTTCGGCGGGCTCTTCGCCGCCTTCTACCATGGCGTGCCGGATGTGCTGCGGCTGGCCGTCGCCCTGGGGGTCCCCGGCGGGATCGCCCTGGCGCAGGCCCTGCGCGCGCCCCGGCCGGTGCGCCCCTGACCCCCGGAGTTCTCCCATGCTGAAGCAGACCCTGCTCGCCCTGGCCTTGCTCGCCCCAGGGTTGGCGGTAGCGCAGACCACCGCCGCCACCGGCCCGACCCTGGCGGCCATCCGCGCCCGCGGCGCCGTCTCCTGCGGCATCTCCACCGGCGACCCGGCCTGGAGCCAGCCCGACAGCCGCGGCATCTGGCAGGGCATGGATGCCGATGTCTGCCGCGCCGTCGCCGCCGCCGTGCTCGGCAGTCCGGAGAAGCTGGTCTGGCAGCACCTGACCGGGCAGAACCGCTTCCCCGCGCTCGCCTCCGGCCAGGTGGACCTGCTGACCCGCACCACCACCTGGACCTTCATGCGGGATGCCATCCTCGGGTTGAATTTCACCGCGCCGAATTTCTACGACGGCCAGGGCTTCCTGGTCCGCGCCGATGCCGGCATCACCGCGGCGAAGCAGCTCGACGGCGCCACCATCTGCTTCGTCTCCGCCAGCACGCATGAGCTGAACCTGGCCGACTGGTCCCGCGCCCAGGGCATCCACTTCACCCCGGTGATCTTCGCCGACAAGGACGAGGCCCGCCGGTCCTTCGAGAGCAACCGCTGCGACAGCTACACCGGCGACGCCAGCCAGCTCGCCGCGGTCCGCGCCGCCATGCCGAACCCGGCCTCCGTCACCCTGCTGCCGGACCGCATCAGCAAGGAGCCCTATGCCCCCTCCGTCCGCCAGGGCGACGACCAGTGGTTCGACATCGTCCGCTACGTGGTCTTCGCCCTGGTCGAGGCGGAGGAGCTGGGCATTACCCGCGCCAACGCGGACCAGATGCTGGCGACCAGCCCCAGCCCGGCGGTGCAGCGCCTGCTCGGCAGGACCGGCGACCTCGGCCCGGCCATCGGCCTCGACCGCGCCTGGCTGCTGAACGCGATCAAGGCGGTGGGCAACTACGGCGAGATCTACGACCGGCACCTGGGCAAGGACAGCCCGGTGCAGCTGCCGCGCGGGCTGAACGACCTCTGGACCCGCGGCGGGCTGATGGTGGCGCCGCCGATCCGCTAGACCCGGACCTGCACTACAGCGCGGCGCGGAGGATCAGCGGCATCGGCTGCATCTTGTCCTCCACCCGCACCACGCCCGGGATATCCTGGGCGAGCAGGCGGAGCCCGGCCCGCAGCACCTCGGACCGCGCATAGCCGTACAGGGTCACGACGCCGGCCTCGACATCCGGATAGACCCAGAAGGTATCGGTCCAGGGCTGTTCGCGCATGGCGGCGATCACCGCCCGCAGCAGGGCGCTGTCGTCCTGCGGCCCCTTGGCCGCCGCGGCGGGAGCCTGTACCTCGCGCAGCACCGCCCGCAGCAGGTCCGCCCGGCTGACGATGCCGACCAGAACCCCGTCGCGCAGCACCGGGACGCGGCGGATGTGGTGCTTTTCCATCGCCTGGGCGATCGCCTCGGCCGTCGCATCCTCCCCGACCGTGACCAGCTCGGCCGACATCACGTCCCGGGCGGTGGCGCCATGCGCCTTGGCGAAGCGCGCCACCAGCGGCTTCGGGTCGCGGAACATGTCGAGGAACCAGCCGAGCGGGCCGCGCGGCGCCTCGGCCAGGCGGCGGATGAGGTCGCCCTCGGTGACGAGGCCGACCGGCTTGCCCTCGCCATCGATCACCGGGACGGCGGAGATGCCGCGGGCGGCGAGCAATTCCGTGACCGCCGCGACCGGGGTCTCGGGCGCGACGACGACGAGGTTCTGGGACATCAGGTCACGGGCGAGCATGGCGATCCTCCGTTCCCGCCCGGAGCTGGCGGGTTATCGGCGGAAGATGAAAGCCCGGTTACCGAAAATATATGATCTGGATCAAACCGCAGATCACCGCGCCGCTACTCCCGCTCGTAGATCAGCCGCGCCCGGATCGTCCCCGGCAGCGCCCGCAGCTCGCCGAGGATCGCCTCCGCCGCATCCCTCGCCTCGACGCTCTCGACCACCACGTACCCGAGGTCCGCCTTGGTCTGGTAGTACTGCGCCGCGATGTTCAGCCCGCGCCGGCCGAAGGACTCGTTGATCCGGGACAGCACGCCGGGCGCATCGCGGTGGACATGGATCCAGCGCGCGCCGGTCGCCCGCGCCGGGAGCTGCACCTGCGGGAAGTTCACCGCTCCCATGGTCGCCCCGGTATCGCTGAAATCCACCAGCTTGCGCGCCACCTCCTGGCCGATGCGGGACTGCGCCTCCGCCGTGCTGCCGCCGATATGCGGCGTCAGGATGACATTCGGCAGCCCCTGCAGCGGGGTGTGGAAGGGCTCGCCGTTGCGGGCCGGCTCCTCCGGGAAGACATCCGCCGCCGCGCCCATCAGGTGGCCGGACTTCAGCGCCGCCGCCACCGCCTCGAGGTCCACCAGGGTCCCGCGGGCATTGTTGATCAGGATGGAGCCCGGCTTCATCTGCGCGATCTCGGCGGCGCCGATCATGCCCACCGTCTCCGGCGTCTCCGGCACATGCAGCGTCACGATGTCGGACTCGCGCAGCAGCTCGCCGAGCGTCGCGCAGGGCCGGGCATTGCCATGCGGCAGCTTGGTGGTGTGGTCGTAGTAGATCACCCGCATGCCGAAGGCCTCGGCCAGGACCGAAAGCTGGCTGCCGATGTTGCCGTAGCCGACCAGGCCCAGCGTCCGCCCGCGCACCTCGTAGCTGCCCTCGGCCGACTTGTCCCAGCCGCCCTTATGGGCGGAGCGCGAGCGGTCCGGCACGCCGCGCAGCAGCATGACCACCTCGCCCATCACCAGCTCCGCCACGCTGCGGGTATTGCTGAAGGGGGCGTTGAAGACCGGGATGCCGCGCAGCCGCGTCGTCTCCAGGTCCACCTGGTTGGTGCCGATGCAGAAGCAGCCGATGGTGATCAGCCGGTCCGCCGCCGCCAGCGCCTCGGCCGTCACCTGCGTCCGGGACCGGATGCCGAGGATATGGACGCCGTGCAGCGCCTCGGCCAGCGCCGCGCCGTCCAGCGCCTTGGGCAGGCGGGTGACGTTCGCATAGCCGGCGGCGCCCAGCAGCTCCACCGCGCTGTCGGAGATGCCTTCCAGCAGCAGGACGCGGATGCGGTCCTTCGGAAGGGAGAGGCGGTCGGACATGGGCGGCTCCGGGGGGAGTGGGGGCGCGCTTCTTGCGCCCTTACGGCGCCGCCGCCAAGCCCGGCCGGCGCGGCGGCAGGTCCCGGGTCCGGTAGCGGCTCACCGCCTGGCCCGTCGGCACCTTCTGGAAGACCAGGAAATAGCTGTGGTTCTTCCGCGCATGCACCTGCCGCAGCAGCCGCGCCACGCCGGGGCGGTTGGACCGCACCAGCACGAAGAGGTCCCGGGCATAGAAGCCCAGCTCCGCCAGGCCGGTGATGACCTGCACATGGGTCAGCTCCTGCCGGTTGGCGCTGACCTCGTCCTGGCATTTGACGATGAGGATGCCGTGGTCGCGCAGCACCCGCCGCGCCTCGGCCGCCGCCGCGAGGTAGAGGTCGAGCACCGCCTGGTGCCAGCGCCCGGTGCCGGGCCCGGCCGGGGTCTCGCCCCCCGCGGCATAATAGTCCCGCAGCCCGGCATGGCTGCCGAGCCCGCCCCGGGTCCCCGCCTTCGGCCGCAGCAGCCCCTCCATGTAGGGCGGGTCCAGCACCAGCGCGTCCAGCGCCGCATCGGCATGGGGCAGGGCGCGGCAATCCGTGCCGGTGGCGATATCGCTGGGCAGCACGGTATAGGCCCCCGCCGGCACCTGCTGCCAGAAGACCCCCTGGCCGAAGGTGACATCGGCGATGACCGAGCCCGGCGGCACGTGCAGCGCCAGGATGCGCGGGAACAGCGCCGCATTGCCGCCGGCATGGGCCGAGACCACCACATCCGCGGTGGCGACGCCGCCCTGCACCCGCTTGGCCCGAAGCGGCAAGGCGTCTTCGGGCGCCTCGCTCACGCGGCGCTGCCGGCCCGGATGGCGCGGATCTCCGCCTCCAGCATGGCCGGATAGGGCCGGCTGATCCAATCCGCCGGGGTCGCCACCGCCGTCGCCAGCCGCCGCTTGTAATCCGCGCGGGGAATCTCGTGCGCGCCGAATTGCGCCAGGTGCTCGGTCAGGAACTGGCTGTCCAGCAGGGTGAAGCCGCCCAGCCGCAGCCGCGCCACCAGATGCACCAGGGCGACCTTGGAGGCATCGCGCGCCCGGCTGAACATGCTCTCGCCGAAGAAGGCACCGCCCAGCACCACGCCGTACAACCCGCCCACCAGCCGGTCCTGCTCCCAGACCTCGATCGAATGCGCATGGCCCATGCGATGCAGCGCCAGGAACAGCGATTCGATCTCCGGGTTGATCCAGGTCTCCTCCCGCCCCGGCGCCGGGGAGGCGCAGCCGGCGATGACGCCGGGGAAATCCACGTCCGCCGTCGCCAGGTAGGGTCCGTTCAGCACCGTCCGCAGCAGCCGCTTCGAGAGGTGGAAGCCCTCATGCAGCGGGATCACCCCGCGCCGCTCCGGGTCCAGCCAATAGAGCTTGTCGCCGCCACGGCTCTCGGCCATGGGGAACAACCCCGCCCGATAGGCGCGGAGCATGAGCTCCGGGGTGATGTCGAGGTGCCGGCGGCTCATGCCTCGGCGACCGGAATGCCGAGGGTCCGGGCGGCGGCGGCCATGCCGTCGTCGAAGGTGACCATCGTGGCGCCGAGGCGGCCCGCCATAGCGAGATGCATCGCATCCGGCGCCCGCAGGTTGAGGTCGAGGCGCCGGATCCAGGCGGTGGCAAGCGCCAGGTCGGCCGGCATGGCGGTGACCCGCTGGCTCTCCCGGCTGGTCCAGCTGTCAAAAAGGTCGAAGACCGCGACCGCCTCGTGCCGCTGCATCGCGGCCGCGCGGACCAGCCGGGCCAGGGTCGCCGCGAATTCCACGCCGGCCAGGTCGCTGACCACCAGCACGGGGCGCTCGCGCGCCATGTAGCGCTCGGCCCGGGTGGTATGCGCATCCTGCCAGAACAGGGACACCAGGACGCTGGTATCGAGCGCGGCGCGCAAGCTCAATCCTCGTCCCGCATCTGCCGGACCAGATCGACCGCGGCCGGTGCCTTCGGCCGGGCCGGGCCGCCACGGTGGCGCCGCAGCCAGTCCAGCGCCTCGTCCGTCACCGGGCCGGGCGAGGCCTGGACCGGCCGGAATTCCACCACCGGCTGGCCGTGCCGGGTGATCACCACCTCCTCGCCCTTCAGGGCGAGGTCGATGAGTTCGGAAAACCGGTTCTTGGCCTCGGCGATGCTATGGCTCGGCATGGCCGGAATATAGCCATCCGATGGCCAGATCGCCACCGGAAAGCCTCGGGCGGCCTGTCGCCTGTCCGAACCGTCAGGCCTGGCCGCCTGACCTGGACATGCCTCAGCCCGCCGGGGCCCGCTTCGCCACGAAGCGCTCCAGCCAATGGATGGTATAGTCGCCGGACTGGAACTCCCGGTCCTCCACGATGGCCCGGTGCAGCGGCAGGGTGGTGTGGATGCCGTCCACCACCATCTCGGCCAGCGACCGCCGCAGCCGGGCGATCGCCTCGGCCCGGGTCGCGCCATGCACCACCAGCTTGGCGATCAGGCTGTCGTAGTGCGGCGGCACCGAATAGCCGGAATACAGCGCGCTATCGACCCGGACGCCGAGCCCGCCCGGCGCGTGGTAGGTATGCACCTTGCCGGGGGAGGGGGCGAAGCTCTCCGGATCCTCGGCGGTGATCCGGCATTCGATGGCATGGCCATGGAAGCGGATCTCCGACTGGTCGTAGCCCAGCGCCTCGCCGGCGGCGACGCGGAGCTGCTCCTTCACCAGGTCGATGCCGCAGACCATCTCGGTCACCGGATGCTCGACCTGCAGCCGGGTGTTCATCTCGATGAAGGCGAAGACCCCGTCCTGCCAGAGGAACTCCAGGGTCCCGGCATTGCGGTAGCCCAGCTCCCGCAGCGCCCGCGTCACCTGGGCGCCCAGCGCATCGCGCTCGGCGGCGTTCAGCACCGGGGAGCCGGCCTCCTCCACCAGCTTCTGGTGGCGGCGCTGCAGCGAGCAGTCGCGCTCGCCGAAATGCACGACGTTGCCGTGGGTATCGGCCAGCACCTGCAGCTCGATGTGCCGGGGACGGTCGAGATACTTCTCGAGATAGACCTCGTCGTTGCCGAAGGCGGCCTTGGCCTCGGTCCGGGCGACGCGCCAGGCTTCCTCGATCTCGCCCTCGTCCTGCGCGACCTTCATGCCGCGGCCGCCGCCGCCGGCCGCCGCCTTGATCAGCACGGGATAGCCGATCTCGGCCGCCACCTGCCGCGCCTCATCCACCGAGGCCAGGGCGCCCAGGCTGCCGGGGACCAGCGGCACGCCCAGCCGGCGCATCGCGTCCTTGGCGGTGATCTTGTCGCCCATCATGCGGATATGCGCGGCGGTCGGGCCGATGAAGGCGAGGCCATGCGCCTCCACCATCTCGGCGAAATTGGCATTCTCCGACAGGAAGCCGTAGCCCGGATGGATCGCATCCGCCCCGGTGATCTGCGCCGCGGAGAGGATCGCCGCCATGTTCAGGTAGCTGTCGCGCGCCGAGGGCGGCCCGATGCAGACGCTCTCGTCGGCGAGGCGCACATGCATGGCCGAGGCATCGGCGGTCGAATGCACCGCGACGGTGCGGATGCCCATCTCCTGGCAGGCCCGGTGGATGCGCAGCGCGATCTCGCCCCGGTTGGCGATGAGGACCTTGCCGAACATCATGCGTGGCTCGCCCCGCGGCGATCGGACGGCCGCTGCATCGCCACCCTCATTCGACGATCATCAACGGCTCGCCATATTCCACCGGCGTGCCAGGCTCGATCAGGATGCGCGTCACCGTCCCGGCCCGCGGCGCCTTGATCTGGTTGAAGGTCTTCATCGCCTCGATCAGCAGCAGGGTCTGCCCCTGCGCCACCTTGGCGCCGAGCGTCACGAAGGGCGGCTGCCCCGGCTCCGAGGACAGGTAGGCGACGCCCACCATGGGGGAGGCGACCAGCCCCGGGTGCTTGGCATCCGGCACCACCGCGGCCACCGCCGGCGCGGCGACCGGCGCCACCTCGGCCTGCACCATGCCGCCCTGGGCCATGCCCGCCGGCCAGCTCATCGGGGCCGGCGCCGCCACCGGGGCGGGCTTGCGCGCCACCCGGATGCGGCTGTCCTTTTCGACCAGCTCGATCTCGGTCAGGTCGGTGTCCCGCAGGATCTGCGCCAGGGCGCGGATCGCCTCGGGGTCGAATTGGATGCCGTTGCTCATGCGCTCTTCTCCGGCGTGATGCTCACGCCGCCTCGTCCGGGTCGTCCATCGGGGCGATCAGCCCGGCCATGGCGTCCAGCGCCAGGGCATAGCCCTGCACGCCCAGGCCGGCGATGACCCCGGTGGCCGCCTTGGAGACGAAGCTGTGGTGCCGGAATTCCTCCCGGCGGTGGATGTTCGTGATGTGCACCTCGATCACCGGCAGCCCGACCGCGATCAGCGCGTCAAGCAGCCCGATGGAGGTGGTGGTATAGCCCGCCGGGTTGATGATGATGCCACTCGCCCGGCCGCGGCATTCCTGCACCCAGGTGATCAGCTCGCCCTCGCCATTGGTCTGGCGGAAGTCGATCGCCAGCCCGAGCCCCTCCGCCACCTCGGCGCAGAGCGCCTCCAGGTCGTCGAGCGTCGAGTGGCCGTACTTCTCCGGCTCCCGCGTGCCGAGCAGGTTGAGGTTCGGGCCATTGAGGACGACGACCAGCGGGGGCGACATGGGGCATATCCGGCAAGGATGCGGGCGGCTGCGCTAGCACGGAGGGCTTTCCGCTCGCAAGCATGGCCCCGCCCGGGATGCCCCCCCGCGCCGCATGCATGGCCCCCGGGCCTGCCCCCGCTTGTCCTCGCCCCCCCGCTTCGCCACATTCCCCGCATGGCGGATACGATCCCGATCACCGTGAATGGCGAGCCCCGGCACATCCCGGCGCCCGTGACCTTGGCCGAGCTGCTGCTGCAGATCGGGCTCGATACGCGCAAGGTCGCGGTCGAGCGCAACCTCGAGATCGTCCCCCGCTCGACCTATGACGCCACGCGGCTCGCCGCCGGCGACCAGCTCGAGATCGTCCACTTCATCGGCGGAGGCTGACCATGGACAGCAACATCGACGCCGCGACTTTTCCCGACGACACCTGGGAGGTCGCCGGCCTCCGCTTCCGCTCCCGCCTGATCGTCGGCACCGGCCGCTACAAGGACCTGGAGGAGACCGGCCGGGCGATCGATGCCTCGGGCGCCGAGATCGTCACCGTCGCGGTCCGCCGGGTGAACCTCGGCGACCCCGCCGCGCCCATGCTGCAGGACTACGTCGACCCCAAGCGCTACACCTACCTGCCCAATACCGCCGGCTGCTTCACCGCCCAGGAGGCCGTCCGGACGCTGCGCCTGGCGCGCGAGGCCGGCGGCTGGAACCTAGTGAAGCTCGAGGTCCTCGGCCCGCCGCCCTTCCTCTATCCCGACATGCGGGCGACCTTCGAGGCGCTGGAGGTCCTGCTGAAGGACGGCTTCCAGGTCATGGTCTACTGCTCGGACGACCCGATCGCCGCCAAGCGGCTGGAGGAGATGGGGGCCGTCGCCGTCATGCCGCTTGGCGCCCCGATCGGCTCGGGCCTCGGGATCCAGAACCCGGTGATGATCCGCGCCATCATCGAGAACGCCAAGGTCCCGGTGCTGGTCGATGCCGGCGTCGGCACCGCCTCGGATGCCGCCATCGCCATGGAGCTGGGCTGCGAGGCGGTGCTGATGAACAGCGCCATCGCCCATGCCAAGGACCCCATCCGCATGGCCCGCGCCATGCAGGCGGCGGTGCAGGCGGGGCGGCTGTCCTACCTCGCCGGCCGGATGCCGCGGCAATATGCCGCCGATCCCTCCAGCCCGCTCTCCGGCCTGATTCGTTAAAGGCCGGAGTCCGAGGGGCGGCGGAGTCGCCGCCGGGGTTATTACCGGCCATCCGCCGTCCCGGCGCGCGGATCACCCGGAACAGCAGCGGCCCTTCGGAGGAGTTTCCGGCCGCCGCCGCCGGTTACTGGAAAATAATCCGCTACTTCCCGCGATTTCCGCTTTCAAGTCGGAGGGGTGGGCCCTATATGCCGCCTCAGACGCAGTACGCACGTGCCTCTGGCCCCAAGCCCACGGAACCCGGCGCCCCTCCACAACGGCGCAACTGAAACGGTCACCGCGGCGCAAGGTTTACGCAACGACGTCAAGCGTTCTGGCAACCCCGCAGGGCGCAGGTCTCGCGGTCCCCTTGGTCGCTGGTTCGTTCGACCGTTTCGTTAATCTGGGGCCGCGCCCGATCTTGGGGCGGTCCTTCCAGTCTGTGAAGGATGGTGCGATGACCCCCAAGGTCTCCCGCTTCCTGCGCGATGTCGCGCCGGCAACCCCGTGCCTCGTGCTCGACGTCGATCGGGTCGAGGAAAACTATCGGCGCCTCATGGCGGCGCTGCCGCTCGCGCGCATCTACTACGCGGTGAAGGCCAACCCGGCCGCGCCGGTGCTCTCGCGCCTGGTCGGCCTCGGCTCCTCCTTCGATGCCGCCAGCTTCGAGGAAATCCAGGCCTGCCTGGAGGCCGGCTCCGCCCCGGACTCGATCAGCTACGGCAACACGGTGAAGAAGGAGAGCGCGATCCGCGCCGCCTATGCCGCCGGCGTACGCATGTTCGCCTTCGACAGCGAGGCGGAACTGCGCAAGCTCGCCCGCTCCGCCCCCGGCGCCCGCGTCTACTGCCGCATCCTGGTCGGCAACCTCGGCGCCGAATGGCCGCTGTCGAAGAAGTTCGGCTGCGAGCTGGAGATGGCGCGCGAGCTGATGGTCCTCGCCGGCGAGCTCGGCCTCGACCCCTTCGGCCTCAGCTTCCATGTTGGCAGCCAGCAGACCCAGACCGCCGCCTATGAGGCTGCGATCGCCCGGGTCGCCATGCTCTTCACCGACCTGCGCGATGCCGGCGTGAAGGTGCGCATGGTCAACCTCGGCGGCGGCTATCCCGTGCGCTACCGCTCCGAGGTGCCGGAGATCGACGATTTCGGCGCCGCCATCATGGGCGCCATGACCGAGCATTTCGGCAATGCGCTGCCCGACATCGTCATCGAGCCGGGCCGCTTCATCGTCGGCGATGCCGGCGTGGTCAGCGCCGAGGTCGTGCTCGTTTCCCGCAAGGCGAAGGACGATCCGGTGCGCTGGGTCTATCTCGACATCGGCCGCTTCGGCGGCCTGGCCGAGACCGAGGGCGAGGCGATCAAGTATGCCTTCCGCACCCCGCACGACGGCGCCGCCGACGGCCCGGTGACCATCGCCGGCCCGACCTGCGACAGCACCGATACGCTGTACGAGAAGTCCAACTACCGCCTGCCGCTGGCGCTCGACTGCGGCGACCGGGTGGAGTTGCTGGCAACCGGCGCCTATGTCACGACCTATGCGAGCCAGGCCTTCAACGGCTTCCGCCCGCTGGCCGAGCATTACGTCTGAGTGCGATCGCCTGAGGTGGCTTCACCGGAAGGCGTGAATCGCACGACCAGCCGGAACCGGATCGGGGCCTAACCGGATCGGGCCGCACGCGGCCCGAATTCTCTCCGTTCCCAAGCCTCCTCCGGGCGCATAGTCTGGCGCCATGGACGAGATCGACCGGAACATCACCGTTGCCCTGCAATTGGATGGCAGTGCGGGGCTGGCGGAGTTGGCGAAGGTGGCGGGGCTTTCGGTCTCCGCCACGGCGGAACGGGTGAAGCGGCTGGAGGAACGCCGCGTCATCCGCGGCTGGCGCGCCGACCTCGACCCCGTCGCCGCCGGCTGCCCCTTGCTGGTGCATATCCTCGTCACCGTCGCCCCGGGCCGGGACGAGGCCGCCTTCCGCAAGGCGATGCGGCGGCAGGAGGCGGTGCTGGAATGCCATGCCATCACCGGCGACTGGACCTATCTGCTGAAGGTCCGCCTCGCCGATCTCCCGGCGCTCGACGCCTTCCTGAACGACGAGCTGCGGGCGCAATCCGGCGTGCAGCGGGTGGAGACGCTGCTGGCCATCGCCACGGTGAAGGAAACCTCCATCCTGCCGGTCGCCCCCGCCGACCCGGACGAATAGAAGCAGGCCGGGGGAATGCCTCCCCCGGCCTGCCGCCTTACTGCGCCGTCCGCACCGCCATCGCCGTGGTCCGCTCATCCATCCGCGCCTCGTAGCGCAGCCCGCGCCGCAGGGCCCAGCTGTTCATCAGCTGGAACATCGGGATGATGGCCTGGTCGTCCATCGCGGTCTTCACCGCCTCCCGCAGCAGCGCCTCGCGCGTCGGGTCGTCGATGGTCGCGGCCGCCCGCTCGGTCAGCGCATCCAGCGCCGGGTTGGAATAGCGCCCGGCATTGCTGGCTCCCGTCCGCTTCTCCCGGTCGAAGGTGCCGAGGATATTGACCAGGGCATAGGTCGCCTCGCCGGTCACGCTGCTCCAGCCGGACAGGCGGATGGCATAGTCCTGCCGGTTGGACCGCTGGGCGAAGCTCGCCCAGGGCACCGCCTCGACCTCGGTGCGGATGCCGATGCGGCTCCACATCTGCGCCACGGCCTGGGCCGCCTTGCTGTCGTTGGGATAGCGGTCGTTCGGGCTGTGCAGGGTCATGCGGAAGCCCTGGGGGAAGCCGGCCTCGGCCAGCAGCTTCTTCGCCCCCTCCGGGTCATAGGCCGGCGCGGCGATCGCCGGGTTGTAGCCGAAGGTCCCCGGCGGCAGCCATTGCCCGGTCGGCTGCGCCGTCCCCTCCATCACCCGCTCGGCCAGCGCCGGGCGGTTGATCGCCATGGACAGCGCCCGGCGCACCCGCAGGTCGTCGAAGGGGTTGGTCGCCAGCGGCTTGCCGTCGTTGTCGGTGATGAAGGGCACGTTGCCGCGGCGGGAGGCATCGAGCACCAGGTAGATCAGCCGCAGCCCCTGCACCTCGGAGACCACCACCTTGGAATCGCGCTTGAGCCGGGCAAGGTCGGTCGAGGGCACCTGGTCGATGATGTCGACGTCGCCGGCCAGCAGCGCCGCGGTCCGCGCCCCGTCGTTGCCGATGAAGCGGTAGTTCACCCGCGCCCAGGGCTCCGGCCCGCGGAAATAGCTGTCGTTCCGCGCCAGCTCGGTCCGGTCGCCGGAGCGGTAGGCGACCATCCGGTAGGGCCCGGTGCCGATCGCCGCGCGGCCGCTGTTGTAGTCCTCGGTCGCCGCGCCCTCGCCGACGTGGCGGGAGATGACGGCGACGGAGGCGAGCTCGGTCGGCAGCAGCGGATGCGGCCGCGCCGTATGGAAGCGGACGGTCAGCGGGTCCACCACCTCGACGCGCTCGATCGCCCGGACGAAGCCGCCGAAGCCGCCGGGGCTGTTCGGCACATTGGGCGTGCGCTGGATGGTGAAGGCGACGTCGTCGGCGGTGAAGGGCTTGCCGTCGTGCCAGGTGACGCCGGACCGCAGCTTGAACTCCCAGACCGTGTCGGAGACCACGCGCCAGCTCTCGGCCAGGCCGGGGAAGGGCTGCGCCTTGGCATCGCGCTCCACCAGCCGGTCGAAGATATGCATCGCCAGGCTGTTGTTGGGGGAGGCGTTGTAGAAATGCGGATCCACCGAGGTGACGGCGCCCCCGATCCCGATATTCAGCGTGGTGCCTTGTGACCAGGCGGGCAGGGCCGAACCCAGTAGCAGGGCGGCGGCGAGGGCAGGGCGGTGCATCGATGATTCTCCCGGATTGGCGCGGACACTAGCCGCCCGCGCGGCGCCGACCAAGGCTTGGCATCAGGCTTGCGAGCCCCGGCCCGGCGCGGATGCGCGGGACAGGAGCAGGGCCGATGAAACGCCGACCGATCCGCCCATGCGCCGGGGCAGTGCTACCATACTGGGCAGCATGGCCGGCACCCTGCCGAAAATCTGGTCATTCCCGTTCCGAATTCAGCGAAACCTAGCGAGAGGATTAACCGAATGCTAGTTTCGCCACTGCTGGGGCTTCCGAGGGACATAATGGCATACCACCGTCACGCGACCGGTCTGGCCGCTGCTCTGGCAATTGCGCTCGCCGCGCTGCCGGCAGGGGCCCCGGCGCAAGCACAGACCACGGGCACCCTGACCATGGGCGTCGGCGCCCCGGTCACCTCCATCGATCCGCACTACCACCAGCTCTCGCCCAATACCGCCGTGGCGCAGATGATCTTCAGCGGGCTGACCACGACTGATGGCCATGCCCGGGTCATTCCGGACCTCGCCGAGAGCTGGCGCGCGGTCGATGCCACCACCTGGGAATTCAAGCTGCGGCGGGGCGTGCGCTTCCACAACGGCTCCGACTTCACCGCCGAGGATGTCGCCTTCACCTTCGACCGTGTGCCGAAGGTGCCGAATTCGCCCTCCTCCTATGCCATCTACACCCGGCCGATCACCCGGGTGGAGATCGTCGACAGCCATACCCTGCGGCTGCATACCGCCTCGCCCTATCCGCTGATGCCGACCGACCTCGCCAGCGTGATGATCCTCGACCGCGAGACCCATGCGGCGGCGACGACCGAGGGCTTCAACGCCGGCCCCATGGCGATCGGCACCGGGCCCTTCCGCATGGTCAGCCACCGCAACGGCGACCGCATCGAGTTCGAGCGCAACGACGCCTACTTCGGCACCCAGCCCGCCTGGGCCCGGGTCAACTACCGGATGATCACCAACGACGCCGCCCGGACCTCGGCGCTGCTCGCCGGCGACGTCGACGTCATCGACCAGGTGCCGACCAGCGACCTCGCCAAGCTGCGCGGTGATGCGCGGCTCAGCCTGTCGGAGACCACCGGCCTCCGCCTCATCTTCCTCGGCCTCGACCACCTGCGGTCGGATGCCTCCCCCTTCGTCACCGACAACGACGGCAAGCCGATCCCGCGCAACCCGCTGCGCGACCCCCGCGTCCGCCGGGCGCTGTCCCTGATGATCGACCGCGGCGCCATCACCGAGCGGGTGATGGAAGGCGCCGCCATCCCGGCCGGGCAGTTCCTGCCCGAGGGCAGCTTCGGCTATGCCCCCGGCCTGAACCCGCCGCGGCAGGACGCGGAGGCGGCGAAGAAGCTGCTCGCCGAGGCCGGCTTCCCCCAGGGTTTCCGCATCACCCTGCACGGGCCGAACGACCGCTACCCGAACGACAGCCGCATCGTCCAGGCCATCGGCCAGATGTGGAGCCGGGCCGGGGTGCGCACCACCATCGAGGCGCAGCCCTGGACCACCTTCGTCGGCCGCGCCGCCCGCCAGGAATTCTCCTCCTTCCTGATCGGCTGGGGCACCTCCTCCGGCGAGGCATCCAACCCGCTGCGCAACCTCACCGCCACCTACGACCGCGAGAAGGGCTACGGCGCCTCCAACCGCGGTCGCTACTCGAATCCGGAGGCCGATCGCGTGCTGGACCAGGCCATGCGGGAATTGGACGACCCCAAGCGGGAGGCGCTGCTGCAGCAGGCGACCCGCATGGTCTTCGACGATGTCGGCATCATCCCCATCCATATCCAGAAGAACGCCTGGGCCATGCGCCGCGGCTTCGCGCATGAGGCCCGCGCCGACGAGCTGACCCGGGCGCAGGACGTCCGCCCGGCCGCCGCCCGATGACCGTCTTCCTGCTCCGCCGCCTGCTCCAGGCGGCCGCCGTCGTCCTCGTGATGTCGCTGCTGGTCTTCCTCGGCGTCTTCGCCGTCGGCGATCCGATCGAGATCCTCATCAGCCCCGAGGCCGACCAGTTCGAGCGCGAGCGCGCCATCAAGGCGCTCGGCCTCGACCTGCCGCTCTGGCAGCAGTACTTGGTCTTCCTCGGCAATGCGCTGCAGGGCGATCTCGGCCGGAGCTTCGTCTTCAACGAGCCGGCGCTGAAGCTCATCCTCGAACGCATGCCCGCGACCCTGGAGCTGGCGGTCGGCGCCACCCTGCTGGCGCTGCTCATCGGCCTGCCGCTCGGCCTCTATGCCGGGCTCAGGCCGAACGGCACCCTCTCCAAGGGCATCATGGCGACCAGCATCCTGGGCTTCTCGCTGCCCACCTTCTGGGTCGGGCTGATGCTCATCATGGTCTTCGCGGTGCAGCTGGGCTGGCTGCCCAGCACCGGCCGGGGCGAGACGGTGACCCTCCTCGGCACCCGCTGGTCCTTCCTCACCCTCGACGGCCTCGCCCACATGGCCATGCCGACGCTGAACCTGGCGCTGTTCAAGATCAGCCTCGTCATCCGCCTGACCCGCGCCGGCGTGCGCGAGACCATGCTGATGGACTACGTGAAATTCGCCCGCGCCAAGGGCCTCTCGCCCACGCGCGTCACCTTCGTCCACGTCTTCAAGAACATCCTGATCCCGGTCGTCACCGTGGTCGGCCTGGAGTTTGGCGGCACCATCGCCTTCTCCGTCGTGACGGAAAGCGTCTTCGCCTGGCCGGGCATGGGCAAGCTCATCATCGACAGCATCAACGTGCTCGATCGCCCGGTGATGGTCGCCTACCTCATGATGATCGTGCTGCTCTTCATCACCATCAACCTGCTGGTCGACATCACCTATTCCCTGCTCGACCCGCGGGTCCGGCTGGAGGGCAAGTCTTGAGCACCACCACCATCGCCGCGGCACCGCCGGTGCCGAAGGTCGAGACGCCGCTTCAGCGCTTCGTCTCCGAATTCTGCGCCTCCCGCATCGCCATGCTCGGCCTGCTGGTCTTCACCGCCATCGTGCTGATCGCCGTGCTGGCGCCCTGGATCGCGCCGCAGGATCCCTACGACCTCGCCCAGCTCGACATCATGGACGGGCGGATGGAGCCGGGGACGGTCGGCGGCGCCGGCTTCACCTATTGGCTCGGCACCGACGACCAGGGCCGCGACATGCTCTCGGGCATCATGTACGGGCTCCGCATCTCGCTCATGGTCGGTGCCGGCTCGGCCATCATCGCCTGCCTGGTCGGCGCCTCGCTCGGCATGATCGCCGCCTATGCCGGCGGCCGAACCGACAGCCTGCTGATGCGGCTGGTGGACCTGCAGCTCTCCTTCCCGGCCATCCTCGCCGCGCTGATGATCCTCGCCTTCCTCGGCAAGGGCATCTTCAACGTGGTGCTCGCGCTGGTCATCGTCGAATGGGCCTACTACGCCCGCACCGTGCGCGGCTCGGCGCTGGTCGAGCGGCGGCGGGAATACATCGAGGCGGCGCAGTGCCTGGCCCTGCCGACGCGCCGCATCATCTTCCGCCACCTGCTGCCCAATTGCCTGCCGCCGCTCATCGTCGTCGGCACCATGCAGGTGGCGCGTGCCATCGCGCTGGAGGCGACGCTCAGCTTCCTCGGCCTCGGCGTGCCGATCACCGAGCCCTCGCTCGGCCTGCTCATCGCCAACGGCTACGAATACATGCTGAGCGGCAAGTACTGGATCAGCTTCTACCCGGGGATCGCATTGCTGGTGACCATCGTCTCGATCAACCTCGTCGGCGACCAATTGCGCGATGTCCTGAACCCGAGGCTGAAGAAATGAGCGCCCCCACTCTCGAGGTCCGCAACCTCCGGACGCATTTCTTCACCCGCGGCGGCGTGGTGAAGGCGGTGGACGACGTCTCCTTCTCGGTGAAATCCGGGCAGGTCATGGGGCTAGTCGGCGAAAGCGGCTCCGGCAAGACCGTGACCGGCTTCTCCATCATCGGCCTGGTCGATGCCCCCGGCCGCATCACCGGCGGCCAGATCCTGTTCAAGGGCCGCGACCTGGCGACGCTCCCGGAAGCCGAGATGCGGGGCCTCCGCGGCAACCGCATCGCGATGATCTTCCAGGACCCGATGATGACCCTGAATCCGGTCCTCCGCATCGACACCCAGATGATCGAGACGGTGCAGGCCCATGCCAAGGTCAGCCGGGAGGAAGCCCGCCAGCGCTCCCGCGACGCCCTCGGCCAGGTCGGCATCCCCAGCCCGGACGAGCGGCTGCAGAGCTACCCGCACCAATTCTCCGGCGGCATGCGCCAGCGCGTCGCCATCGCCATCGCCCTGCTGCACAAGCCCGACGTCATCGTGGCGGACGAACCCACCACCGCGCTCGACGTCACCATCCAGGGCCAAATTTTGGCGGAGGCGCAGAAGCTCTGCACCCAATTCGGCACCGCCCTGGTCTGGATCACCCATGACCTGTCCGTGGTCGCCGGCCTCGCCGACGACATCGCCGTGATGTACGCCGGCAAGGTGGTGGAAAGCGGCCCGGTGGCGCAGGTGCTGGATGCGCCGCTGCATCCCTACACGCTCGGCCTCATCGGCTCCGTCCCCAGCCGCAACCGCCGGGGCGAGCCGCTGCGGCAGATCCCCGGCATGACGCCCTCCCTGCTCAACCTGCCGGCCGGCTGCGCCTTCCGCTCCCGCTGCCCCCGCGCCGAGCCCCGCTGCGCCGAGCCGCCGCCGATGGCGGAATACCGCCCCGGCCGCCTCGCCCGCTGCATCCACCCGCATGACGAGGAGGCCGTGGCCGCATGAGCGAGACCCTGGCACCGCCGCCCGCCGCCGCCACCCTGGCCGAGCCGATCATCGAGCTGCGCGGCGTCTCCAAGCGCTTCTCGAAGACGCTGGATTTCGCCGCCCGCTTCGCCCAGCGCCTCGGCGCCAATATCCGCGACGAGACCGTGCATGCGGTGGACGGCGTCGACCTCACCATCCGCAAGGGGGAGGTCGTCGGCCTGGTCGGCGAAAGCGGCTGCGGCAAGTCGACCCTCGGCCGCATGGTCGCCGGCATCATGCCGCCGAGCGACGGGACCATCCTCTGGCGCGGCCGCGACCTGAAGACGCTGAACGCGGCCGAGGCGAAGAATGCCAAGCTGCGCACCCAGATGATCTTCCAGGACCCCTATGCCTCGCTCAACCCGCGGCTGAAGGTGCAGGAGATCGTCGGCGAGGCGCCGCAGTACCACGGCATGATCCCGCGCGGCGACTACGAGGGCTACGTGGACGAGCAGCTCCGCCGCGCCGGCCTCGATCCCACCCTGAAGAAGCGCTACCCGCACCAGTTCAGCGGCGGCCAGCGCCAGCGCATCGGCATCGCCCGGGCGCTGGCGGTGCAGCCGGAATTCCTGGTCTGCGACGAGGCGGTGGCGGCGCTCGACGTCTCCATCCAGGCCCAGATCCTGAACCTGTTTATGAAGCTGCGGCGGGAGCTCGACCTCACCTACCTCTTCATCAGCCACGACCTCGGCGTGGTCGAGCACCTCAGCGACCGCGTCGTCATCATGTACCTCGGCCGGGTGGTGGAGGAGGCGCCCTCCGAGGAGGTCTTCCGCAAGCCCAACCACCCCTATACCCAGGCGCTACTGGCCGAGGTCCCCCGCATCGACGCCCGCAAGCGCGCCTTCGCCGGGGTGAAGGGCGAGATTCCCTCGCCGCTCAACCCGCCCAGCGGCTGCCACTTCCACCCGCGCTGCCCCTTCGCCTTCGATCGCTGCAGGGTGGAACGCCCGGCGCTGCGGCAGATCGGCCCCGGCCATCGCAGCGCCTGCCACCTGAACGACGCCGCATGAGGGCCGCGCTTCTCCTCGTCCTGCTGCTCGCCGGCTGTGCCGGCGGCGGCGGCACCAGCGGCGCCTATATCGGCGGCGGGGTCGGACCATCCCTGCGCGAGGATGGCCGCGCGCGCTAGGCCCGGCGCGCGGTGCCGTCCTGGTGCCGCGTTATCTCAGGAACACCAGGCCGAGGATCCCGAGCAGCAGGACGGTCGTGATGATGATCCAGGCGAGGAAAGGCTCGGGCGGCTGTTTCGTCATGCCATCTGTTTGCCGCCTGGACCGATAACGCGCATCTAACGTGCCGGGGAGTTTCGTTTCACGAGCTGCGCGTTCGAGTGAGAAGTCGGTGATCGGTCACGGCCGCTGCGAGCTTCGTGGCCATTATTTCACTCGCGGATCATCGGCAAGCCTGTGCAGGGTGCCGCCACCCGGCGCCAGCACCACCGGGCAGGGAGCCACTCCATGCCGATGCGCGCTTACCGGGCCTCCAGCGCCCATGTCACGAACAACCTCCTGCTCTGGATCGGCATCTCCCTCGCCGTCACCATCGCCTTTGGCCTGGGCGTCTGGCAGAACCCGGGATCCAATATCTGGGGCCATCTGACGGCGGCGGCCGGGATGTTCTCCGGCACGCTGGTGATGATCCAGAGCCAGGTCGGCTATGTCCCGCCGGTCTATGCCACCGCGGACGACGACCTCCCGCCTATGGCCTAGGCCGTTGCGTGTCGCGTGATGCTTGCCCTAGGCCGGCGGCGGCTGCGCCGCGGCCATGGCGAAGGCCGCGGCCCCCAGCAGCCCCAGCCCGCATAGCAGCCAGGGCACCGGCCCATAGCCGCCCGCGCCCTGCCACAGCAGGGCGATGGCGACGGGTGCCAGGGTGCGCGGCAGCACCGTGGCGACGCTCAGCGCCCCGGTGATGGCGCCATAGCCCTCCCGCCCCAGGATCTCCACCACCCCGGCGGCGCGGACGATGGTCATCAGCCCATCCGCCATGGCCCAGGCCAGGATGAACAGCACCAGCCAGGCGAAGGCCGGCGGGGCGAGCGCCAGCGCCAGCATCGCCAGCGGCACCAGCAGGGACGCGAGCCGCCCGACGCCCCGCATCGTCACCCGCGTCCCCAGCCCATAGAGCGCCGCCCGCGCCGCCACCTGGAAGGGCCCATGCAGCGCCACCAGCGCGAGCACCGAGGCCTCCGGCAGCCCCTTCTCCCGCAGCAGCGGGATCACATGCGCCCCGAGCCCCACGCCGATGAAGGCATGCGCCGCAAGCGCCCCGGCGATGCCGAGGAAGGCCCGCGACCGCACCGCCCGCGCCAGGCTGAAGCCGCCCCGCCCGGCCGCCCGGCCGCGCGCCGCATCCACCGGCAAGAGCCACAGCGCCAGCACCCCCGGGATGGCCTGCAGCCCCGCCAGGCACAGCAGCGCCCCGCGCCAGCCGAGCTGCTCGATCAGCAGCGCGGTCAGCGGGACGAAGATCGTATTGGTGAAGCCGGTGATGAAGGTGATGCCGGTGATGGCCTTCACCGGGTCCCGCGCCGTGGTCACCACCACCGCCATCGCCGGCCCCCAGAGGGCGCAGGCCTGCACCAGCCCCATCGCCGTCCAGATCGCCCAGAAGCCGGGCAGGGAGGTGGTCCGCGACAGCGCCAGCAGCAGCAGCGCCCCGCCCCAGCCGCCCAGCGCCAGCAGCCAGCGCCCGCCCCGCCGGTCCACCCAGCGCCCGACCGGGATGGCGACCAGGCCGGAGACCAGCAGCGCCAGGGTCAGCCCGGTATTGAAGGCGGTGCGGGACCAGCCGAATTCCGCCTCCAGCGGCGCCCCGAACAGCGGGAAGGAGGCGAACAGCGTGCCCCAGCCGATGGTCTGGCCCAGCGCGATGCAGGCCACCAGGCGCCGGTCGGACGCCGGCTTCGCAATCTCGGCTGGGGGAAAGCTGCCTTCCATCCCGGCAACCTAGAGGTGTTGGCTCAGACCGTGAACTGTTCCGCGATGATCCGCTCGCTCAAGCCATGGTCCGGGTCGAACAGCAGGGTCAGCGCCACGCTGCGGTCCTCCCGCACCTCCACCCGCCGCACGTCGCGCACCTCGGTGTAGTCGGCCACCGCCGCCACCGGCCGCTTCTCGGCCTCCAGGATCTCGAAGACCACCGCGGCATCGCCCGGCAGCAGCGCGCCGCGCCAGCGTCGCGGGCGGAAGGCGGAAATCGGCGTCAGCGGCAGCAGGTTCGCCCCTAGCGGCACGATCGGCCCATGCGCCGAAAGGTTGTAGGCGGTGCTGCCCGCCGGCGTCGCCACCAGCACGCCGTCGCAGATCAGCTCCCGCAGCCTTTCCTTGCCGTCGATCAGGATGCGGATCTTGGCCGCCTGCCGCGTCTCCCGCAGCAGCGAGACCTCGTTGATCGCCAGCGCCTCGGCCACCGTGCCATCCGCCGCCACCGCCCGCATCCGCAGCGGATGCAGCAGGGAGGCCTGCGCCTCCGCCAGCCGGGCCGGCAGCGCATCCTCGCGGTAGTCGTTCATCAGGAAGCCGACGCTGCCGCAATTCATCCCGTAGATCGGCAGGTTGAGGCCGAGCAGCTTGTGCTGCGTCTCCAGCATGCAGCCATCGCCGCCGAGCGCCACGATCGCCGCCGCCGTCTCCGCCGGCGCATCGCCATAGAGCGCGACCAGCCGCTTGCGTGCGTCGCAGGCCGTCTCCGTCGCGGCGGCGAGGAAGGCGATGCGTCCGGCGAAATCCTCCGGCCGCGGCACCGGCTGCGGCAGGGCCGGCGGGATGGCCAGGATCTCGTTCACGCGCGCATCACAGCGCGGGCGGCCTTGCGTCCGCATCGAAATCCACGCGCCTGGCGTCGCGATGCGCCAGCACCGGCATGTCCTTGCGCACCCGCGCCGTCACCGCCGGGTCCAGCCTTGCCGTCGCCCAGCCGATGCCGTCCGAGGCCTTGGCCACCACATGCCCCCAGGGGTCCGCCACCAGCGAATGCCCATAGACCGAGCGTGGCTGCCCCCGCTCCAGGTATTGCCCGGTCGAGGCCGCGGCGACGATCCAGCACTGCGTCTCGATGGCGCGGGCCCGCAGCAGCACCTCCCAATGGTCCTTGCCGGTCTGCAGGGTGAAGTTGGAGGGCACCAGAATCGCCTCCGCGCCCAGGCGCCGCAGCGCGACATACTGCTCGGCGAAGCGCATGTCGTAGCAGATGGTGCAGCCGAAGGTGATGCCGCCGGCCTCGAAGGTCACCAGCCGGTCGCCGGCGCCATACAGCGCGCTCTCGCGGTAGCCGGTGCCGTCGGGCGCCACGATGTCGAACATGTGGACCTTGCGGTAGCGGGCGATCTCGGCGCCGGCCGGGTCGAAGACCACCGTGGTGTTGAACAGCTTGTCCGGGTCGTCGCCCATTGCTGTCCCATGGGGCCCCGGCGCCTCGATCATCGAGCCGCCATGCACATGGATGCCATGCGCCCGCGCCAGCCCGCGCAGCAGCTCATAGGCCGGCCCGCCCTCGGCTCCATTCTTCGGCAACACCTCGGCCGCCGCCTGCCGGCTCTCCCGCCCGCCGCCGAGGTTGGTCCAGGTCTCCGGCAGGCTCACCAGCCCGGGCCGGTCGGCCGCGACGGCGGCCTCGACCAGCCGCCGCGCCTGGTCGAGGTTCGCCTGCTTCTCGCTGCCTTGATTCATCTGGATGACGCTGACGCGCATCGCCATTCTCCGCCGGATCGGCGCATCAAGCCCCGGCCGGGCCGCCAGGGCAAGGCACCTCGCTCAGCAAGGCACGGCGTTCAGCAAGGCACGGGGCTCAGAGGCGCGGCTCGGCCCGCCCCCGCCGCCCCGGCTCCGGCCAGGCGGCCGGCGGCGGCACCGGCGGGGTCGCCCGCATCACCGGCTCCTCCAGCGGCGGCCTCGGGCGCACCGGCATCTCCAGCCAGTCGTCGGAGGCCGAAGCACCGCGCCGCGGCGCCTCGGCCAGCCGCATGGACAGCAGCCGCAGCTCGCCCTGGATCTCATCCAGCTGCGCCTCCACCGATTCCAGCCGCCCCTTCACCCCGAAGACGCTGAAGGGCATCAGCAGATAGGCGAGGCCGACCAGCAGCAGCACCAGCAGCGCCAGCGGCCCGGTCCAGTCCGGCAGGCCGGGAATGGCCAGCTTGGCCGACAGTTCCTGCAACAGGCCCATCAACGCCCCTCAGCCCCCCGTCACGCTCATGTGCCGCGCCAGCGCCGGCTTCTCGTGCCGGCGGTCGATGATGAAGTCATGCCCCTTGGGCTTGCGCAGCATCGCCGCCTCGATCGCCGCATGCAGCCCGGCCTCGCCCACCGTCGGGTCGCGCAGCGGCGCCCGCAGGTCGGCCGCATCCTCCTGGCCGAGGCACATGTACAGCGTGCCGGTGCAGGTCAGCCGCACCCGGTTGCAGGTCTCGCAGAAATTATGGGTCATCGGCGTGATGAAGCCGAGCCGCTGGCCGGTCTCCTTCACCCTGAAGTACCGCGCCGGCCCACCGGTGCGATACTCCGTCTCCTCCAGCGTCCAATGCTCCCGCAGGCGGGACCGCACGACGGACAGCGGCAGGTACTGGTCGGTGCGGTCGCCGGTGATCTCGCCCAGCGGCATGGTCTCGATCAGCGTCAGGTCGCAGCCATGCTCGCCGCACCAGGTGATCATCCGGTCGTACTCATGCTCGTTCACGCCCTTCAGCGCGACGGCATTGACCTTCACCTCGAGGCCCGCGGCCTTCGCCGCGTGGATCCCCGCCATCACCTCGTCCAGCTTGCCCCAGCGGGTGACCGACTTGAACACCGCCGGGTCGAGCGTATCCATCGAGACGTTGATGCGCCGGATGCCCGCCGCATAAAGGTCGTCCGCCATCTTGGTCAGCTGGGTGCCGTTGGTGGTGATGGTGAGCTCCTTGAGCCCCCCACCCCCGATACGGCTTCCCAGGCTGCGCACCAGGCTGATGACGTTGCGCCGCACCAGCGGCTCGCCGCCGGTCAGCCGGATCTTCTCCACGCCCAGGTCGATGAAGGCGCCGCAAAGCCGGTCCAGCTCCTCGAGCGTCAGGACCTCCCGCTTGGGCAGGAAGGTCATGTCCTCCGCCATGCAATAGACGCAGCGGAGGTCGCAGCGGTCCGTGACGGAGACGCGGAGGTAGCTGATCCGTCGGCCGAACGGATCGATCATATGGTGAAACCCTTCAACGATACGGGGATCGGGTTCGACATTTGGACCCCCACCCCCCCCATCCGCAAGCCCCTGGCCATCCGCAAGCCCCTGGCCATTCGCGCCGCCTCAGCCCCGCTCCTCCGCCAGCAGTTCCAGCGTGACCAGGGCGGCATTGATCAGCACCTTGCCGGCATGCTCGAAATTCACCGTCACCCGGTCGCCCACCACGGATTGGATCTGCCCCACCCCCCAGTCCGGCAGGCTCGGGTGCCGCACGCGCATTCCGGGTTCGAGCAGGCCGGGCATGGAATCCCCTTGCGGCTGGGCAAATCGCCACCTTGCCAAGACGGTGGCGCAACGGTTCGCTAACCCCGGCAGGATAGCCCATGGGCTGGCCACAGGAAATGCGCGATGACCCCCAGCCTGGATACCCGCCTTGCCCGCATCCTCTGCGCCCGGCTCTGCCACGACCTGGGCGGCGCGGTCGGCGGGCTGTGCGGGACGCTGGACCTGGTGCAATCCCCGGACGAGGAGATGCTGGCCCTGGCGCGGGAGACCGGCGTGACGCTGCGCCAGCGGCTGCGGCTGTATGCCGCAGCCTGGGGCGGCCCGACCGTGGACCACGATGCCGCCAGCCTGGCCGCCATGCTGCTGGGCTGCCCGGCCTCCCCCCGGGTACGCTTCGACCTGGAAGGCCTCGCCCCCGGCGCCCTGCTGCCGGCCGTCCTCGTCCCCATCGCGCTCAACGCCGCCCTGCTGGCGGCGGAGGCCATGCCGCGCGGCGGCACCGTCTTCCTGTCCGGCACCGCGGAGGCCGGGCTGGTGGTGCTGCCCCAGCCGCTGCGCCCCGCCGGCGCCAGCGCGACGCCGGCGGCCTGGCCGGCGCCGCTGCTGGCCCTGCTCGCCGGCACCCCGCCCGAGGAGGTGCTGGCCGCCGGCCCGCGCCAGGTGGTGGCGCCGCTGCTGCTCGCGCTGCTGGCCGACGCGGGCTGGGACGCCAGCTTCGGCCTGGGCCGCGGGACCGGGCCGCTGCCCCTGCTGCTCGGCGCCCGCTGACGCCGCCTCCGGTTTACCGAATCTTCGCCCCTCGCACGGCATTCTCCCCCGGAGACTGCCCCGAGGACCGAAATGGACGATCTGCTCGCCGATTTCCTGACCGAAACGCAAGAAGGACTTGGCGCGCTGGATGCCGCCCTGGTGCGGCTGGAGCGATCGCCGGACGATGTGGCGACTCTCTCCGAGGTCTTCCGCATCGTCCATACCATCAAGGGCACCTGCGGCTTCCTCGGGCTGACCCGGATGGAGGCGGTGGCGCATGCCGGCGAAAGCGTGCTCGGCCGCTACCGCGACGGCACCCTGCGGGTCACCCAGGCCGGCATCTCGCTGATCCTCGCCGCGCTCGACTGCATCCGGGGCATCGTCGTCGGGCTGGAAGCGACCGGATCGGAGCCGGCCGGCAGCGATGCCGCGCTGATCGCCTCGCTGAATGCCGTGGCCTCCGGCGAGGATACCCCCGCGGCGGCACCCGCACCCGTCGCGGCCGCCCCGCCGCCGCCCGCCGCCGTGGCGC